>DMJJ01000442.1 GCA_003452185.1 Verrucomicrobiales bacterium
GCGGTTTAAAGTCCGGCCGGCCGGGAGGGGGAGGGTTCAACCGCCAAGGGGACAAAAGGAACGCGATGTTCGGAAGAGGGGATGAGGAGTTTTTCTTAAGAGAAAGTCAGCGTTCCCAGTCCCTCCATAGCGATCCTTCGGTCCCCTTAGCGGTTTAAAAACTCCCCGCCCCTTGGCGTTCCTTTCCCCCCTTGGCGGTTTTCCGGGTGGTTCAGGACGATGCGTCGGATTCCTTCCTTGAGGTGCGGCACATTGAAGTTAATCAAAAGCCCCAGCGTTCGGCGGGCTAGTCTCAGGTAGGTAAGGGCCTGGGCGTAGTGCAACGGAAGGACCACTTCCACGGCCTTCAACTCCACGATCAGGACCCCCTCGATCAGCAAATCGACCCTGTAGCCAACACCCAGCTGGGTTCCGCGGTATTCCACAGGCATGTCCACCTGCACCTCAAATGCCACCCCCTGGCTTCTCAGTTCCTGAGCGAGGCAGGCTTCGTAAACTTTCTCCGTCAGGCCTGGGCCTAAATGGGTGTGAACAGCATAGGCCGCGGAAAGAACCTTGGGGACCAACAACTCCGGATCAACAACTCCTTGCATGAAATCGGATATGCCCTCGTCACCTCCCGATGTCGATCGAAAACCAGACAGAGTTTAACCGCCACGGGGCCGGAAGGAACGCCAGGAAACCGCCGGCCGGATTTTAAACCGCTATGGGGACCTAAGGAACGCGATGTTCTGCGGAGGGGATGAGAAGTTTTTCTGAAGAGAAAGTCGGCGTTCCCAGTCCCCCATAGCGACCCTTAGGTCCCCATAGCGGTTTAAAGCCCGGCCGGCCGGGAGGGGGAGGGTTCAACCGCCAAGGGGAGGGAAGGAACGCGATGTTCGGAAGAGAGGATGAGGAGTTTTTCTGAAGAGAAAGTCGGCGTTCCCAGTTCCTCCATAGCGATCCTTCGGTCCCCATAGCGGTTTAAAGTCCGGCCGGCCGGGAGGGGGAGGGTTCAACCGCCAAGGGGAGGGAAGGAGCGCGATGTTCCGGAGAGGGGGATGAGGAGTTGATCAAAAAAAGAAATGAGCATTCCCAGTCCCTCCATAGCGATCCTTCGGTCCCCTTAGCGGTTTAAAACTCCCCGCCCCTTGGCGTTCCTGTCCCCCCCTTGGCGGTTTTACCGGGGGCGTTGGATGAGTTCGATCTCGTAGCCTTCGGGGGCGTCGATGAAGGCGAAGCCTCCACCATCGGGCCTCATCGTCGGCCCGTCCGAGTACCGCAACCCCAGCGAGGTGAGATGACGTCCGAACTCCTCCAGGCTGTCGACTTCAAACGCAAGGTGCGTCAGGTCCGCCTGCACCACCACCGGCCCGCTGCTGGGAAAATAACAGAGCTCGATGAGCTCCTCGCTTTCGGGGGCTTTCAGAAAAACCAGCTCCGACCCACGGGGGGATTTGTGCCGACGAACCTCCTCCAGCCCGAGCACCTCGCGGTAAAAGCGGACCGTCTTCTCAAGGTCGTTCAGCCGGTAACGGGTATGGAGCAGCTTGCGCGCGTGAGCCATCCCGGGACAATAGGGGCCCCTCCCCGCCAGGCGCAACGAAGGTTTTTGGGCTTCAAGCTATTTGTGGCGAAATAATCCACCTCCCGTGCGTTGCGTGACCCGCGTTCAGGGGTATAGTGCCATCGTGAACAAGTCCAACAAAGGCCGGTCACAACCGCCCGAGAGGACTGATTTGCCGGAGGCCACTCCCCCCCCTCCGGCTCCCCCCGCCGCTTCAGAGCCGGAGGTTCAACACGATCACCTTTCCACCCTCCAACTGGTCGACCTGATCAGCCACCGGGTGGTGATGGATGCCCCGATTTCCCAGGAGCTTCTTCTCCTGCGACACCGCGTCGCGGAGATGGAGGAGCTCCAGGACCAGGCTCGGATGGCGGTGGAAAAACTCAGCGAGGCCGTCGAAAAGCTTCGCGCCCCCGCCCTGCGCCTGGGAACGCTTCTGCAGAAACTCCCCAACCACCGCGCCCTGGTCTGCGCCGGCGGGACGGACTACGTCTGCAGCGTCGACCCCTCCCTCCCCGAGGTCTCCCTGGAGACCGGGGGACGGGTGCTCCTGAACGAGGCCTTCGCCGTGACGGAGGCCTTCGGGTTCGACAAGAACGGACCCGTGGTCCGCGTCAGCGAGGCCCTCCCCGACGGGCGGCTCCGGGTCGGAAACGAGTCCGGGATTTCCGATACGGTGGTCATACGCTCGAGCCTCCTGGCCAAGGAGAAGCTCAAGGCCGGGATCGACCTCCGCCTCGACCCCAACCTCAAGGTGGCGGTCGAGGTGATCGGCACCTCCAAGCGGATCGACCGCTCCCTCACCACCGTGGAGAGCCTCCCCTGGGGGAGCATTGGAGGGCAGGCGGACGCGGTGCAGGCGATCCGCGACTCGATCGAGATGCCGTTCCTCCACGCGCACCTCTTCAAGCGGTTCAACCATCCCGTCCCCAAGGGATTTCTGCTTTACGGTCCTCCCGGCTGCGGGAAGACGCTCCTGGGCAAAGCCACCGCCCACAACCTGCGCCTTCAGATCCGCGACAAAACCGGCGAGGACCATCCGGAATTCTTCCTCAGCGTCAAGGGCCCCGAGGTCCTGAACATGTGGCTCGGGGAATCGGAGCGCCAGGTGAGGGACCTCTTCGCCCAGTGCCGCGAAAAGGCAGCCGAGGGACACCTCGCCTTCCTCTTCATCGACGAGGCTGAGTCGATCCTCGGGACGCGCCACGCAGGCCGGGTGGGGAGCAACATCCTCTCGACCCTCGTCCCGATGTTCTGCACCGAGATGGACGGGATCGAGTCGTTGCACAACGTGGTGGTGATCATCGCCTCGAACCGGGCCGACCTGATCGACCCCGCGATTCTCCGCCCGGGGCGGATCGATCGGAAAATCCGGGTCCGCCGGCCCGACCGGGCCGCCGCGGTCGAGATCTACAAGCTCTACATCTCGGAGGCCCTCCCCCTGGCCGAGCCGCGCGAGGACCTGGTGGAGGCGCTGGTCGAGGCCCACTACGGCCACACCGAGTCGAACCGCTTCCTGGAGGTCTCCTACCGGAGCGGCCGCCGGGACTACCTCTACCGGGGCGACCTCGCCAGCGGGGCGATCATCGCCGCCGTGGTGGAGCGGGCCAAGGAGTACGCCATCAAGCGTTCGATCGAGTCCGGGAGCGAGTCCCCAATCCGTCGGGAGGACCTGCTCCGGGCCCTCGATCACGAGTATCGTGAGAACGAGCTCTTCCCCCCGAGCGACATCACGGAGGACTGGTTGAAGCTGACCGATTTTGAACCTGGCAACGTGGTGAGGCTGGCCCCTGTGCGTCATGTCGAGGCCGACCGAGCCGGGGGTGCCGCAGCCATCTAGGCGAGGCGTTGTGGAAATCCAGTTTGGAACCGAGACCGAAATCGGGATCACCCGGGAGAAGCCGGAGGGGCTGGACGTCGTCGCGGAGTCGATCGCCCTGGTGCGCAGTGCCACGGCCCCGGGGGTGCGCCACTGCTGGGACTACAGCCTGGAGGATCCCCATCGCGACATGCGGGGCTTCGATGCCGGGGAGTTGCGGCAGGACACGGACGAGGCCAACTACTTCGCCCTTGATGCCCAGCGCGCCCTGACTTTCCACGAGATCAAGAGCGACCTGGTGCTTCGCAACGGGGCCCGCTTCTACAACGACCATGCCCATCCGGAGTACTGCACCCCGGAGTGCAGCACCCTGCTCGAAATCCTCCAGCAGGACTACGCCGGAGATGCGCTCCTGGCCGCGTGCGCCCGCACCATCAACGAGAAGGATGGGGCCGACAACGCCCTTCACCTCTACAAGAACAACACCGACTTCCGGGGCCACAGCTACGGGTGCCACGAGAACTACCTCATGCCCCGCCGCCTCTCCTGGGAGGTGCTGGGGCAGGGGATCGTGGGGTTTTTCGTCACGCGGCAGATCGTCTGCGGCGCCGGCAAGTACGGGTGGGAGGAGGAGGACCGGTTCGTCGGCCCGGGGTTCCAGATCTCCCAGCGGAGCGACTTCTTCACCGAGATGCAGAGTGTCGACACGATGCAGCGCCGGCCCCTGGTGAACACCCGCGATGAGCCCCACGCCAACTCCGACCTCTATCGGCGGTTTCACGTGATCATCGGGGATGCCAACCTCTCCCTCTACTCGGGCTACCTGAAGATCGGCACCACGGCGCTGGTGCTCCAGGCGATGCTCAACGGCGCCCCCCCGGACCGGATCCCAAGGGTCGCCGACCCGCTGCACACCCTGAAGCAGATCTCCCGCGACACGACCTGGAAATGGGAGTGCCTCATGGCCGACGGGCGGCCGACCACCGGGATCGAGATCCAGCGCCAGTACCTCGCCCTCGTGAAGGAGTTTTGCCCCTCCCTGGAGCCCGACTGGGCCCGGGTGGTGGTGGATTGGGAGCAGGTGTTGAACGATCTGGAGCGGGATCCGCTGTCGACGGCCGATCGGCTCGACTGGGCGGCGAAGTACCGGTTGATCGAGCAGTTCCGGGAGGCCGAGGGCCTCTCCCCCGACGACCCCTGGCTGCAGAGCCTGGACCTTGCCTATCACCTGCTCGACTGGGAAAAGGGGCTGTTCTTCGGCCTCATGGAGCAGAAGGCCCTGAGGCTTCCCTACCCGTTGGAGGAGATCTGCCACGGGCGGCTGACCCCGCCGATGACCACGCGGGCCGCGGTGCGCGGGTATTGCATCGAGCGGTTCGGCCCCGCCGTTGAACTGACCCAGTGGGATCACGTCACCCTGCGGGCCGGGGAGAAGCGGATCGAGCTCGACCTGCGGAACCTCTTCGATGTGCAGGTGATCCGGCAGAGCCTGAAGATCATCGGCGCCGCCCAGAGCGTCGACGATTTGCGGTATCTTTCCTTTGCCAAAATCGTTTGATGGAGCCTCATTGCCCCCACAAGAACCCCCAACCCCCCCTAGCTTATGCCAGACCGTCTGCAGAGACCCCAGCCCCCGGCTCCCGCCCCCGGCGGAGGCGGCGGGGGTGATGGCCCACGGGCCCCCGAGGTCAACAAGCCGAACACGGAGGAGCTGCTGAAGCGGATGCGCCGGGTCGATCCCGACCAGGCGAAACGCTATCGGCAGAGAACAGGAGAATGATGAACGGCGATTTTCTTGCGTTGTTGCCCAAAAGCCCCTTTGCCCAGCTGACGGGGGCGGGGGCGGGCCAGGAGCTGGCCTTGCATGCCACCACGGTGTTTGCGTTTCATTGCGCCGCCGGGGTGATCATGGCCGGGGACCACCGGGCGACGGCCGGGAACACGGTTTTTTCCGACACCACGGAGAAGATCCTCGACCTGGACGCCCACTCGATGATGGCCATCGCGGGCTCCCCCGCGGTGGCGTTTGAGATGGCGCGCACGCTTCAGACGACCTTCGAGTTTTACAGGCGGAGCCAGCTCCAGCCGATGAGCCTGAGCGCGAAGCTGCGGGCTCTCTCGAAGCTCCTTCGCGAGAATCTTCCGGGAACCATCCAGGGTTTCGGGCTGGTCTCGCCGCTCTTCGCGGGCCTTGAGGTGGAGGATCCCCACGCCCAGCCGGTGATCCATTTCTACGACCCGCTGGGGGCGCAGTTTGAAGCCGCCACGTTTGCGAGCAGCGGCTCCGGGTCGCCCACGATCCGGAGCGTGCTCCACTTCCTGGAGAAGTGGGGCAACCCGCGGCCGGCCGACATGACCCTGGAGCAGGCGGTCAACCTGGCCAACCGGCTTCTCATGACCGCTGCGGCGTTCGACACGGCCACCGGGGGGGTGCATCCCGACCGGCGGCTTTATGCGACGATCAAGCTGCTCACCCGCGACGGGATCCGCACGATCCCCCTTGAGGAGCACGAGCGCTACTGGCAGAGGGCCGACACATGACTGAAGAACCGTATCGCTGGCTGGAGGCGATCCAGAATCGCCGGGAGTACATCAAGGACCACCTGAAGGGGGCGACGCCCGTGTTCGCGGCATCGCGCCCCGAGGGGATTCTGCTTCTGGGCGTCGGCCATGGGCAGTCGAAGGTGTTCGAGATCTACGATCGCCACGCGTTCGCCGCCCTGGGTCATCCGGTCGACATCGAGAAGGTGCGCCAGTCCGCAATCGAGGCGGCCCATCTGGAGGGCTTCAACCGAAGCTCGCGCGATGTGACCCTGCGTCGGTTGGTGGGGTTCTCGCTGAGCCCGACCCTGAAGAATAGTTTCGAGCAGATCTTCTCTCCCCCCCTGATCGTGGAGTCGCTCTTTGCCGAGCTGGGGGAGACCCCGTCGCACGACAGCCTGGCTCGGCTGCATTTCGAGGGCAACCACCAGTATGAAACCGGTGGGGTGGTGGTGGCCTATAGCGATCGGAAGGTGGAGGCTGAGGCGCGTGCCTGGGTTCAGCAGGCCCTCCGGCCCGAGCATGGGTTGCGGCAGGTGGCCCTGGTGCTCCTGACCGCCTGGAGGGCGGTGACCACCCATGTCCCGTTCACCTCCCTGGCCGTCGACCTGGGGGTGCCCGCGATGGTGGAGGGCCGGATGGTGGAGGTGGCGTTGCTCGATCGGCGGGCCCAGGGGCCGGTGCATTACCGGAGAATGGACTTTGCGGGCCTCCCGGCCTGAGCCATCCTCACCGCGCCGCACCTTCCCGACCTGACACCGTGTGCCGAGGCCTGCCCCGCGTGGCGGGTCGCTTCCCCGGGCAGGTGGGCCTTCGAGCATGAAAGGCGGGAAACCCCTGACATCCACTCGCCCCCGGATGGGTCCGCGCCGGATCACCGGCATCGAGACCGAGTACGGGTGTCTCGTCGACCCGCCGCTTCAGGTTTCGGAGGTGATCCGTGCGGTGCGGGACTGGATTTTCCAGGAGCAGCGGTTTGGGTTGATCGACCTTCATGACCGGGACTGGGATGAGCCTGCGGGAAACGGGGGGTTCCTGTTCAACGGCGGCCGGGTGTATCTCGACATGGGGCATTTGGAGTATTGCACCCCGGAGTGCGCCACGGTGCGGGATGTGCTCCGGTTCGACCGGGCGGGCGATCTTCTGCTCAACCAGGCCCTGGGGGCACTGGGGCTTTTGGGCCGTGTGACGTTTGTCCGGAACAACATTGATCATTACACGGGGGCGACCTTTGGGTGCCACGAAAACTACTCCCTGTTGCGATCGGCCCCGTTGACGTCGAAGAACGTCCTTTCCCTGCTGGCATTCCTCACCTTGAGGGGGCTGCTGTGTGGTGCGGGGCGTGTCGGGTCATCGCAGGCGCCGCGCCTTCGTCAGGATGCGGGGCGTCGGGCGGAGGAGCATCCGTTTCAGATCAGCCAGCGGGCGGATTACATCCAGAACGATTTCTTCGAGTGGGTGCAGCACAACCGGGCGATCATCAACACGCGGGACGAGCCGTTGGCCGACCCGCGGCTTTACCGAAGGCTTCACCTGATTCACGGCGACACGAACGTATTGCCGGCGAGTCTTTTTCTGAAGGTGGGGACGACGCGGCTGATGTTTGATCTCCTGGAGGAGGATGATCTTCCGGCCCTTGCCTTGCAGGATCCGGTGGGGGCGTTTCGGCAGCTTTCCCGGATCCTGCGGCCGCCGTGGCCTGTCCGCCTGGCGGATGGGGCGATGGGGGATGCGATTGAAATCCTCTCGCAGTACAGGTCGCGGGCTGTGAGGCGGTTTGAGGGGCGGGATGAGGAGACCGACGCGATCCTGGGGCTTTGGGGCAGGGTGCTTTCCGAGTTGGGGTCGGATCCTTCGCGGCTGGTGGGGGTTGTTGACTGGGTGACCAAGGAGCATTTGTTGCGGATTTTTTCCGAGGGCGAGGGGGTTGACTGGGGGGATCCGTGGCTGGAGGCGCAGGACCTGGAGTATCACAGTGTTGATCCGGACCGGTGTTTGGGGCTGGCCTTGGCGGATCTGGGGGGCATGTGGGTTTCGGACCAGCTTCCCGAGGCCTGTATTTCCCCGCCTGGGGATACGCGGGCTGGGGCGAGGAGTGCGCTTATGCGGCGGATCGCCAAGGGGCCTGGGGGTTACGTATTGGACTGGGACAGCGTGCAGTGGGATGGGGAGGAGCGCACCTACCTCCTCGACCCCTTCGATTCAACCGCCAGGGGGAGGGAAGGAACGCGAAGGCCCGGGGAGTTTTAAACCGCTAAGGGGACCTAAGGGACGCGATGTTCTGCAGAGGGGAAGAGGAGTTGATCTGAAAAAGAGGCCAGGAGTCCGTGTCCCTCCATAGCGATCCTTCGGTCCCCATAGCGGTTTAAAGTCCTGCCGGCCGGGGCGGGGGAGTGTTCAACCGCTAAGGGGACCTAAGGAACGCGATGTTCCGGAGAGGGGATGAGGAGTTGATCTGAAGAAGAAGTCGGCAGTCCGGGTCCTCCATAGCGATCCTTCGGTCCCCATAGCGGTTTAAAGTCCTGCCGGCCGGGGGGGGGAGTGTTCAACCGCCAAGGGGACCTAAGGAACGCGATGTTCCGGAGAGGGGATGAGGAGTTGATCTGAAAAGGAAGTCAGCAGTCCGGGTCCTCCATAGCGATCCTTCGGTCCCCATAGCGGTTTAAAGTCCTGCCGGCCGGGGCGGGGAAGGGTTCAACCGCTAAGGGGACCTAAGGGACGCGATGTTCTGCAGAGGGGAGAGGAGTTGATCTGAAGAAGAAGTCGGCAGTCCGGGTCCCTCCATAGCGATCCTTCGGTCCCCATAGCGGTTTAAGACTCCCCGGGCCTTCGCGTTCCCGCCCCCCCTTGGCGGTTCAAGCGGTGTAGCCGGACATGGCTTGGAGCATTTCTTTCACCGACGCGGTCAGCCCAACGAAGATGGAACGGCTGATGATACTATGACCGATGTTGAGCTCCTCCAGATGCGGGACAACAAAGAGCGCCGGAGTGTTGGCGACAGTCAACCCATGGCCCGCGTTGACCCGCAGCCCAAGCTCATGCGCCAGTCGCGCCGCCTCCACCAAACGCTGAAGCTCGTGGCGTCGCAGGTCGGGGGACCTGAACGACTCGGCATAGCTCCCGGTGTGCAACTCGATAAACTGGGCTCCGACACGCGCCGAGGCCCTCACCTGCTCCAGATCGGGGGCGATGAACAGGCTCACCTCAATCCCCACACCGTTCAGGCTTCGACGGGTCTCCCCGAGTGAGGTCTCATGGGCAAGAACATCGAGTCCGCCCTCCGTGGTGACCTCCTGTCGCTTTTCGGGAACGAGGCAGACGATGTTCGGACGGACACGGGAGGCGATGCCGACCATCTCGGGTGTGTTGGCCATCTCCAGATTCAGGCGGGTGGAGATTCGCTCCCGCAGTTGCGTCAGATCCCGGTCAACGATGTGCCGACGGTCCTCCCGCAGATGGGCGGTGATGCCGTGGGCCCCTGCAGCCTCGCACTGCAGGGCGGCATCGACGGGGCTCGGCTCTCCTTCGGTTCGGCCCCGGTAGCGGGCTTCCCGCACCGTGGCGACATGATCGATGTTGACGCCGAGCTTGAGCATCAGGGCTGGTTGGGTGGGCTTCCCGCCGCCGGGGGCTTGGACTGCGGTTGGGGGAGGGGACGGGTCAGGCTGTTGGTCGGGGTGCGTCGCACCGGAGCGCCGTTCGTTCCCCCGGGGCGGAAGCCTCCGGGCGGAGGGCGCAGTCCAGGCAGGGCCGGGATCCCGGGCTGCGCGGCAGGCCCGTTCGTGGCCCGTGCCGCGCGGCGCTCGGCCCCGACCTTCTTGAGGTCAAGGTGAGGCGCCCGCTCGTAGGTGAAGGGGAAGTTCGCGCTCCCCACCCACCGGAGAGCATTCACAATCTCAAGACCGGTCAGCCCGACGGGGGAATTCCGCAGGAACGTCATCTCCGACGGACCCGTGATGGCGAGCTCCGTGACGCAGTTGCCAAGCCGCTCGCCATGCGAGAGATCCTCCATCAGCCGCTGGGCCGGTGCGTTGGTGTCGGGGCTGATGCGGCCAAACACGAGCAGCCCGATCTGGTAGATGTAGCGCCAGGCATTCACACGCTCCTCCGTGATCTCCCAGTCGTAGTAGGCCAGGTCGGCACGGTTGGTGAACGAGAAGAGCTCCTCGGGCGGCCGACGCCCGGTGTTGGGCGGGGGAAGGATGCTCGCAAAGAGGAACTCGCGCCCCCCGTCCATGAGCGGCCGGGCGGTCGGCCCGACGAACGGCAACCCCTGCCAGGCCATCTGCCCGGAGTTGGTCGCCCAGATGAACTGCCCCGCAACCCGGCCATAGTTCGTCAGCAGGGTCGGAAGCCCCTGAAGAGCCTTGAAGATGACGTTGCTCGACTGGGGCATCGGGCAGGCCAGGGCCGCGATGTACGGAATGCGCGCCAGCGACCAGCCGCACGCCTGGTTGGGAAGGGCCGGGAGCCCGAGGGAGATCAGATCGGGGTGCTTCTCCAGCAAGGGCTGGATCCCGCGGGCCGCCGCGAACCCGACGATCGGATCATGCACATTCTCCAGCGGCAGCTGCCACGGCTCGGGGTGCCACGGGATCGGCTCCGCGAACCGCAGCTTCGCCTCGGTGCGGACATTCTTCGAGCGGGGCGTCAGGGTGAGCTCCGCCTTGGCCGAGAGGAATTGCGGAATCACCGGGAAGGTCTTTGAAAGCTCCCCGAGGTCGGCGTTCACCTCAAGCCACCGGCCATCGAGGGCAGGGGCGGGACGACCCGATTTGCGAATCTCCTGCAGCACGGCGGCCAGCTGCGCCGGAGGTTCCGCGCCGATCCCCGCCACGAGCCAGTCTCCGGCCGAGGCCCAGCTCAACCGAAGCTTCGTCGCTTGAAGACTCCAGCCGGGATACCCCTCCAGCGTGGCCTCGGCACCCGGGGCGAGCTTGGCCTCGGCGGCAAGCCCCTTGAGGGTCGCATCCCAGGCCTTGCGCCGGGGCTCGGGCAGCTGGATGGCCAGCACCCAGGAGCGCTTCTCCCCCTCCCCCCGGACATCCACGAGCGTCTCCCGCTCCAGGACGTCGGCCACCAGCGGGGCGGTCCTGGACACCTGGTTGGAGGCGGCGGCAGTCGGGAGGAACTCCTTGATCAACACCTCAGCGAGCTGCCCCTCAAGCTGCTTCCGAAGCAACACCGCGTTGGGAAGCTCCCAGGTCTCGCGAAAGAGGTTGCCGTTGGTCGAGGCGAGGAACCCGATCGACCCGAGGCTGTGGTGGCGGTAGAGAACGTTCTCGGCCGCACGGCCACTCCACGTGGCGACGGTTCCCAGGCAAATGGCCAGGGAGAGAATCCATCCTGAAACTAGCGGTCGGAACTTCATCTTTGAAGCCCCGTGTATGCCAGAGCGGCTGGAGCAAAGCCAATGACGAATTTCGCGGTTCCCCAGTCCACTCAACTTTGATTTCATGGTGCGTGTCTCTTCAGCACGGATTCGCCAGATCCTGGCTTCCCGTCCTACTCTGGATGGGGGTGATTTTCGCCGCGTCCAGCGACGCCGGCTCATCCCAGCATTCCTCCCGGATCATCGGCCCGATCGTCCGATGGCTTTATCCGCAAATCGCGCAGGCTGAGATGGATCGCGTGGTTTTCGGGGTTCGCAAGGCGGCACACGTGACGGAGTACGCCATCCTGGCGATGCTCCTCTGGCGGGCGTTCCGCGCCCGGGCCGGATCGTTGCGGCCCCCTCCCCACGTCTGGTGGAGCGCCTGGGGAACCGCGGCAGCCTATGCCGCCACGGATGAGATCCACCAAACGTTCGTTCCAACCCGCACAGGGCAATGGCAGGACGTGGTGATTGATTCCACGGGGGCCCTCCTGGGGTTGCTCGCCCTCTGGATCGTCACGCGCAGGGGGGGGAAGGGGAGGGATCCCAAGGGGGGCGTGAAACGGGATCCAGGGTCCGCGGGGTAACCCCCCCGCCCGGAGGCACTCACCTCGCCGACGAGGAAGGGCCCTCCGCCTCCGCCCTGGCCTCCACGGCCTTGGGCTTCGTGCAACCCCGAAACTCGGCGCACTCGGTGCAGGTGTAGAGCCGGATGCAGTTGGGATCCCCCTGAAGGCGTCGACGTTTCAGATCCTGCGCAACGGCGAATCCCCCCAGCGAGGCCCACCCCAATGACCGGGCGATGCCGGTAAAAAACCGTCGTCGGCTGGTGGGGAGGGAGGTGGGGAGGTTCATGGGGGAAGCCGGTCAGACGTGGGCCGGAAGGGGGATGAACCGCCGGATCGTCTTCCGGAACGGGTCCAAGGCAAGGATGCTGCCGCGGGACTCAAGGGCGACGTCGAAGCCGGCCCCGACCCGGCAGTCGTTGCAGGCCCGCTTGGCCAGCTCCTTGTCGTCCACCAAGGTCTCCGGGCCGGCCACCGCCCCCTTGAAGGTCCCGTCCGCGCCGTAGACGTTCACGCGGGCCAGCCCCTTCTCGCTCGTGATGACGTCCCCCGAGGGGGTGAGGGTCAGGTAGACCGGGTTGCAGCAGCCACAGAACCGGTCGATCGCCATCCCGGGCCCCCCCCAGGAGGACTCGAACCTTCCGTCCAGGGTGTACGTCTCCACACGGAGTCGACCGGTGTTTGAGACGTGGAGCTTGGAGTCGGGGCCGATCACCAGGTCGAAGTAGGGGCTCGGGACCACGAATCCCGGGGCTCCCGGCGGCTGGTCCTTCTTGCCAAACCGGCCGGTGATCTCCCCCGTGCCACGATCGCACAGAAGGACCTCGCGGCTCCCGCCATCGGCCAGATAGACCGTTCGATCCCGAACCGCCAGCGAGGTGATGAAGGCGTTTTCCCCCAGCCGTGGGGAGGCCAGCTTGCGGTGCCCCGAAAGGTCGTACACCTCGAAGAAGTTTCCCAGCGCGACGATCATCTCGTCCGGCCCCGTGATCCGGACCGAATGGGGAGGGCGGCTCAGCTCGATCTCCCCGAGGCGCTCCCCGGCCGGGGAAAACCGGCGCACCGAGCGGTCCCCAGCCACCCAAATCGAGCCGTCGGGACCCACCGCCATCCGCTTCACCCGCTCAAACCCGGTCTCAAATCCGCCGTCGGGCCGATACAGGAGCAGCTTCGGATCGGTCTTCTCAAACTCGCTGACGTCGTAGCCCGTCAGGGCGTCGGGGGGAATCTCGGCACGGTTTGGGTCGGGAACGGGATCCTGCATCCGCCGGACCATCTGGCCCACGACGGCCCCCGCACCCACCAGCCCACCCCCAATGAAGGTGCGGCGCGCCCATTTGCCTCGAGGATTCATAACAGGAGCATGAAGCCTTCCCACCCTACACCACCCGAAGACCAAGGGAATCCCGGATGCTTTGCAGGATTTGGCGTAATCTTGGGCAAGAACCGTACAGTGACTCGGAGGCGGGATGGGATACACAATGGAGGACTGGCACCCTTTTTTGCGCATGAACGACCGCCAGATGACTGCGGTACTGATCGGGTTGATGGTGGCGATGGCCGCCGGCGTGACCGCTTTGCTGTTTCGGTCGCCGGCGGGGGTCCGTGTTGAGAAGCGGGTGACGGATGTGGAGGCGGAACGCCGGGCTGGAACGTTGAAGAAGGAGTCGGCTGCAGCCGCGGAACCGCAGACCTCCGGCCAGGGCCACGCTCAGGGTCATGCCCAGGCGGCGACTCCGGAATCGCAGGGGGGTGGGGACGTGGTGGAGTTGAAGGGGACTCTCGAAACATTCGACGGAAAGCCGGCGGAGAGCCGGGCCCGGTGGCCGCGATTTCGGGGGGGGGATTTTTCCAACATCAGCACCGACAGCCCGCCGTTGGCCGAGGCCTGGGGGGAGAAGGGGCCCCCGGTGATCTGGTCGGTCGGCCTGACCGAGGGGCATTCCGGCCCTGCGGTCTGGGGCGGGTGCGTCTACGTGATGGATTACGATGAGAAGCGGGAGGGGGATTCCATTCGATGCTTCTCCCTGGGCGACGGCCGGGAGATCTGGCGTCGATGGTATCGCTCCCCGACAAAGCGGAACCACGGGATCTCGCGTGCCGTCCCCGCGGTCACCGAGAAGTATCTGCTCACGATGGGGCCCCGGTGCCACGTGACCTGTCTCGACCGGGCGACGGGGGCGTTTCGCTGGGGGGTGGATCTGGTTCGCGAGTACGGGGCCGAGGTTCCGATGTGGTACACGGGGCAGTGTCCGTTGATTGACGACGCGGGCGTGGCGGTGCTGGCGCCCGCCGGCAAGGTGCTGCTGATGGGGATTGATTGCGAGACGGGGAAGGTGCTCTGGCAGACGCCCAATCCCGATGGA
>DMJJ01000083.1:0-19582 GCA_003452185.1 Verrucomicrobiales bacterium
GAGCTCGTGAAGGCGTTTCCGTCGACTGGAGGCCGCTTTCAAATCGAGCCCGATGCCTCCAGCGGAAGCTACTTCTGGGGGGCCGCCCCGCTGCTGCCCGCGGGAAGTTCGGTCACCGTCCCCCACTGGCCCGAGTCCGGGTGGCAGATCGACGCCGAGTTCCCGCGCCACCTCCCCCTCCCACAGCGGGTCTCCCGCCAGCGCGACCTCGGGGACAGCATCATGACCGCGATCGTCCTGGCGCCGTTTGCACCCCATCCCGTGGAGTTCACCGAGCTGGGACGCCTTCGGGTCCAGGAATGCGAGAGGGTCGAGGCCCTCAGGACCGAGCTCACCCGGTGCGGCGCCCGTGTCGAGGAGCGGGGGGACACCCTTCGGGTCCACCCGGGCCCCCTCCATGGGGCGGAGATCGAGACCTACAACGACCACCGGATGGCGATGTGTTTCGCCATTCTGGGGTTGAAAGTCCCGGGCATGCGCCTCAAGAATCCTGCCTGCGTGAAGAAGACCTTTCCCAACTTTTTCCAGAAGCTCGCCGCCCCCCCGCCGCATGGTCTGGGGGTTCTCCTTCGCGACCCGTCGACGGGCCGCCCCCTGGCGCACGACGAGCTCCTGGCCACCTGAGGCTCCGGGAAACCGCACCGCCCCCCCCTTTTTCACCCACCGGATGATCCAACCCATCATCATCGCCATCGACGGCACGAGCGCCAGCGGCAAGAGCACCACGTCGAAACGCGTGGCCCGCCACTTCGGCTACACCTACGTCGACACCGGCGCCATGTACCGCGCCCTGGCCTGGTACTGCCTCACCCAGCACATCGACCTCCACAACGAAAAGGCGGTCGGAGCCGCCTGCCGCAAGTGGAAAACCTCCCTCGTGAATGTCGATCACCAGGTCCGCATCCTGGTCGATGGTTACTATCCCGAGAAGGAGATCCGGACCTCCGAGACCAGCGCAGCCGTCCCGTTTGTCGCCGCCGTTGGCAAGGTGCGGGAGTGGATGAAGACCCTGCAGCAATCCTGCTCCCAGTTCGGGAACCTCGTCATGGAGGGACGCGACATCGGGACCACCATCTTCCCCGACACCGATTTCAAATTCTACCTCGACGCCCCGCTGGCCGAGCGGAGCAAGCGGCGCTGGGCCGACGGCGTGAGCGAGGATCTTGCCAAGCGGGATCACTCCGACAGCCAGCGTGCCACGAGCCCGCTGATGATCCCCCTCGGCGCCATGGTCATCAACAACGCCGGAATGACCATCGAGCAGACCAGCCAGCTGATCATCGACGAGGTGCAGCGGCGCCTTGCAGCCCGCAAGCATTGAGGCCCCCCGGCGGCCCCGCGCCGCCCCGACCGACGCCGCCATGAACCTGGTCTACCGAACAACCTGGATCCTGAGCCGGATCATCCTTCAGGGGCTGTTTCGCAATCGCTACCTCAACCCCGAGCGGCTCCCCGCAACCGGGCCGGTGATCCTCGCCGCCAATCACGCCAGCTACTTTGACCCCCCCCTGATCGGAAGCGGACTCGCCCGCCCGGTCAACTACCTGGCCCGCGACACCCTGTTCAAGTATCCGATCTTCCGCGGCATGCTGCGGGAACTCCACTGCGTCCCCGTCGACCGGGATGGAGCCGGCGCGGCGGGACTCAAGGGGATCTTCGACCGACTGAGCGGCGGAGGGGTCATTCTGCTCTTCCCCGAGGGGACCCGGACCCCCGATGGGAGCCTCCGACCGGCGCGCGCGGGCATCGGGCTCACGGTGATCAAATCCAAGGCCCCCGTCCTGCCCGTCCGGGTTTTCGGAACATTCGATGCCTACAGCCGGCATGCCCGTTTCCCGACCCTCCACCCGATCGCCGTGAAATACGGACGGCCGCTCTATTTCGAAGCGGAAAGGGCCGAGGTCGCGCATGCCCCCAAGGCCCGGGTGAAGGAGATCTATCAGGAGGTGGCCAACCGCCTCATGGCCGAAATCGCCGCCCTCCAGCCGTGCGAGGACGTCGACCAGTTCCCCTCCGCCCCCCGGTAGCAGCTCCCGTCGGGGCCCCCGCACCCCGCCCGGCCCGATGGAGCGACGCCGGGGCGTTCAGGCACTAGGGCCGCAACACCTCCTCCACGGGAGGGGCCGCCTCGGGCACCGCTGACCGGAAATCCTCCCCCACCAAGGCTGCGATCGTCGCCGCCACCCCTCCCTGGGTCAACTCCCTGAGCTGCGATCGTTCCCCGAGCGGCTGCGTGTCGGGCCCGATCACCGCCATCCAGATCGCCCCCGACTCCTCAATCTCGGCACCATGGTTCTTCCACCGCACCGGGCTCACCCCGCGCCCATGATCGGTCGTGATGATGAAGGTGGTCTTGCCGCGATACTCCGGCATCCGCTCCATCTGTTCCCAGAGCCGCGCGGCGAAGCGGTCGACGTTGTGGGCCGCCCCCAGGTACAGGTCGTAACGCCCGTCGTGGGCCCATTCGTCGGTCTCCCCGAACGCGACGTAGAGGAGCCGCGGCTTCGCCTTCGCCACGTGCTCCACCGCGGCCTGGGCCGTGTAGGCATCCAGGATCACGTCCTTCCAGATCGGGGTGGTCGCCTCCATGAGCCGGGCCACCGCGGCCGGGGGCTCGATCCTCTCAACGGCCTTCGGCGGGAGGGGGTACCCGCTCCAGACCGGGATGTGGCTCCTCTCCACATTGAGGATCCACGGAATGACATCCCAGTTCACCACCGCCCCCACGCGCCCCCGAAACCCGGGCCGCCCCGAGAGCCACTCGAAGACGTTGGTGTTCGGGTTTGGCAGCTTGGAGTTGCTCACGATCCGGGAATCGGCCACCCCCGTAAGGAACTCGCTGTACCCGGGGTACGAAAAGTTCCGCCCGTTCGTCACCCGGATCACGCTCCCCTTGTCCTGGTTTCCCAGCAACTGGCCCTCCCGCGCCACCCGCCCCCAGAGGAACGGAAACAGGGCCTCACGACGGCTCTCCGGAGTCTCCCGCCAAAAGCGGGCCGCAAGTCCGTTCGTGTCCCGCACCCCACCAGGGTCTCGCGTCATCAGGGAGGCCTCCGCCCCCCGGAACATCTCCTGCCATCTCAGGCCGTCCGCGGTGATCAGAACAACGTTCTGTGTCTTTCTCTCGGCGGCACCGGCGGGGTGGAGTCCCTCTCCCAGGATCGCGATCGCCAAGAGCGGAAGGAGCATGCGGAGTGCATTCATGTGATGGACCGGGATGGAATCGTGCCCCGGCAAGGGGTGCAATCTGAATCCTGCCTGCCCCCCCCGAGGGGCCCGGGTCAGAGGATGCCGAGGATCGGTTCCGAGCCCTCCTCGACCAGCCTCAGGGCACGGCCAAAGAGGTTCACCTCCATCCGCCGGTGGTCGAGTCCCAGCTGCCGAAGGAGCGTCGCGTGAAGGTCGCTGCAATAGTGGGGATCCTCGACCGCACGGTATCCCACCTCGTCGGTCGCCCCGTGCACCACGCCGCCCCGAACGCCTCCCCCGGCAAGCCAGGAGGTGTAGCCCCGCGGGTTGTGGTCGCGACCCGTGGTGTTTTGCGACCAGGGTGTCCGGCCGAACTCACTCGTCCAGACCACCAGCGTCTGGTCGAGCATTCCCCGCTGCTTCAGATCCTGAAGCAGGCCGGCGATCGGCTTGTCCGTGGCCCGGCACAACGGGCCGTGGCTCTTCATGTCGCCGTGGGAGTCCCAGGCCCCGTTCCCCCCGCCGGCGTGGCAGATCTGGATAAACCGCACCCCCTCCTCCGCCAACCGACGGGCCAGCAAAAGCTGCCTCCCAAACTCCTCGGTCTCCGGGGCGCCGATTCCGTACTGCTCCTGAACATGACGCGGCTCCCGGGAGAAATCGACGACCTGCGGGGCCGAGAGCTGCATCCGGGCGGCGAGCTCGTACGACTTCACCCGCGCTGCGATGTCCAGGTGGGTTTCATACCGCTCACGAAACTCCCGGTTCAGCACCTGCAGCGCCTCCATCGCCCGGTCCCGGTCGGCGCCCACCCCGCCCTTGGGTGGAATCAGGTTCGGGATCGGCATCTCCCCGGCCTGAAACGGCGTGGCCGATACCGAGGCCCCGAGGTATCCCCCGGTCAACTGCACCGGGGAGGAGGGACGGCCGATGTTGACGAAGGTCGGCAGGTTCCGGTTCTCCGTCCCGAGGGCGTAGGAAACCCAGGCCCCCAGGCTCGGGTGGTCAAATTGCCGGCCCCGGTGCCCGGTGCAGTTCTCGATGACAGCAGGAAAATGGTTCGACTCGTTGCACCACATCGACCGGACCACAGCAATCTCATCCGCCATGCTCCCCACGTGCGGGAACCAGTCCGACACGGGAATCCCCGACTGTCCGTGCCGCGTGAAGGTGCGGAGGCACGGGATCACCGGGCGCTTCATCTCGGCCTGGTTATCCCCGAAACCAACGGCATCGATGAACTTCCCAGCCCACTTGTTGTCCTTTGGGTCGAAGGTGTCGATGTGACTCACCCCGCCGCACATGAAGAGGAAGATCACCGACCGGGCCCGCGGTGGGAAATGCGGTCCCAGGATGGCGTTCTGGATCTCGCCCGACTCCGCCCAGAGGGCCCCCATCGCCGCCCCCAGGAACCCGCCGCCAGCCTGGTGGAGAAACCGGCGACGCGAGATCCGGCCGCAGGGGTACGTGTCGTGCAAGCTCATCGGGTGATCAACGGACGAACAGAAACTCATCCAGGTTCAACAACACCCACGCAAGCGGAACGAGGCGGGCAGGGTTCCCGGCGAGGAACTCTGTCGCATGGCGGTGTTCAGCGTGAGTGGGAGGGCGGCAGAGGACGAGGGCATAAGCGCGGTCGATGGCCGAGCCGAGATCCCCACCCGACTCCCGCTCCACACGATGCCCCAGAGCGTCGGCGGCCTCGGCCACCTCGCGGCTGTTCATGAGAAAGAGGCTCTGGGGCGCGGTTACCGTCCGGGTCCGCACCGGACACGGGACCCGTCCGTCGTCGACGTCGAAGGTCTGGAGGAACGGCGGAAGCACATCGCGACTCGCCGAAAAGCCCCGCACCAGGTAGGCCCCACGACGCATCGACCGCCCCTCACCCGCGGGCAGGCCGGGCAGCGCTCCATCGAACGAGGGCCCGCCCACCCTCAAATCGAGCCTCCCGGCCGAGGCGAAGATCGAATCCCAAACCCCCTCGGCATCGAGTCGCTGGAGGCGGAACGCCCAGGGATGGGCCAGGGCCGGATCCAGCGTGAGGCTCGGGGCGGCCCGTTCTCCCCGGGTCTCGGATGACCTTCTGTAAGCCTCCGAGGTGACCATGAGCCGATGGAGCGACTTCATCCCAAACCCCCGGCTCACGAACTCCGCCGCAAGCCAGTTCAACAGATCGAGCTCCGCGGGCACGCCGCCCAGGGAACCGAGATCGCTCGGCAGGGCATGGAGACCCTCCCCAAAGTGCCACTGCCAGATCCGGTTGACCGCCACACGGGGAAAGAGCGGGTTCTCCGGGGCCGTAAGCCAGTCGGAAAGAGCCTCCACCCGGCCTTCACGGAGGTCGGGATTCGCGGGTCCGAATGGCCATCCGGGCTCCACCTCATGGGCCCGGTCGGGCCGCTGCGGGTCGCCACTAATCAGGATGAAGCTCTTCTCAAGGGCTCGCGCGGGATCCACCTCCACCGTGAAACAGGCGGGCAGGTCCCCCCCGCTACCGAGGCCATCCAACTCCTTCCGGAGCTCCCCATACCGCTTTCGCTCCCCCTCCGGCATCACCTCGGAGATCTTCCCGGCATCAATCCGGAGCACCGGATAATAGTCATCGGCGATCTTTCTCTCCGCCGCGGTTCGCTGTTTCTCCGGCTTCCGGATCACCTGCTGCACCTCCCCGGGAAGCATCGCAAGCCGTTCCTCGTACAGACGCTCCCGGTACGGACCCGCCAGCTCGGCAATCTTCGCTTCAAGGGCGGCACGCTTGCGGGCCGCCTCCGCAGGGGCCTTGCCGTTCGCCACCCGCTCCTCCGCCCCGGCAAGGACGACCTTCCGGACCACCAGCGGGTCGAAGAGGGCCTTCATCGCGTAGTAGTCCCGCTTCGAGATCGGGTCGTAGAAGTGATCGTGGCATTTGGCGCACCCGACGGTCATCCCCATGAAGGCCGTGGAAATCGTCTCGACCGCCGAGATGGCGAGCTCCGGGCTCTGGGCTCCGTCGAATCGCGCGGCTCCACGGGCAAGGAACCCAAGGGCGAAAAGGTCGTCGGCCCGGGGCGGGACCGCCACACGATGCCCCGTCGCGGTGATCTGGGTCCGCGCGGCCCCTCGATACCCCGTCAGCTGCGCCCGCACAAATTGGTCGTAGGGAAGATCCTCGTTGAGGGCCCCGATCACCCAGTCGCGCCAGTGGTGGAGGCCGACCGACGGAACCAGCTGCTCGTCCTCATCGGCATACCGCAAGACGTCGAGCCAGCGCCGGCCGTAGCGCACGCCGTGCTGCTCACTCGCCAGGAGGCGGTCGACCACCTTTTCATACGCGTCCGGGGAGTGGTCGCTGAGAAATGCCTCCTGCTCCGCGGGACTTGGCGGGATCCCGATCAAGTCCAGATACACACGCCGGAGGAGCACGAGCGGCTCAGCCCGGCCGAGGGGAGTGAGCCCCCGTTCACGAAGCGAGGCTTCGATGAACGCGTCCACGGGATTGGCCCCGGGCCGTGCACTGGCGGGGAGCGCCGGACGCACCAGCGGGCGCAGCGCCCAGAGATCCTCCGCCCGCTTGGCTTTCGGCCCGGCGCGGAGAGTTCCCCCGGGCGGCAGCGGCAGGAGAAGTGCGGCGAGCAAAAGGACCACAGATCCGCGCGAGATCCCTCCTCGCCCACGCGATGCCGGATCGCACGTCGCCCCCGATGCGGGAGTGCGGCTGTGATCTGTGGTGGCCATGGATGCGCCCCAGCCTCTATCACGCCATCCCTTCCGTGGCAAGGTCACCCGACGGCAAGTCAGGGCTTGCCCGGACCAAGCCGGGTGCTAGCGTCGGGTCGTGGACTCACTCGAGCAGATCAAGTCGCAGGTCGAGGCAGCGGTGCCGGGTGCCCGCCTTGAGATCGTCCCGAACGACTCGCCGGCCAACCAGCCCTCTCTTCTCATCGACGCCCCCCATGCCCTTGAGATTGCCCGGTTCCTGCGGGACCACCGGGCGCTCCAGCTGGACCACGCCTCCAACGTCACCGGCATCGACTGGCTGGACCGGGTCGACAAGACCAAGGTGAAGGTCAAAAAGGTGGTCGAAGGGGTTGAGAAGGAGGTCGAGGAGACCGTTGAGACCAAGAAAGCGGGATACCTTGAGGTGGTCTACCATCTTTATTCCATGGCGTTGAAGCACGGCCCGGTCATCCTCCGGCTCCGCACCCGCAACCGGGCCGACGGCGTCCATCTCCCCTCCCTAACCCCTGTCTGGCGGTCGTGCGAGTTCCAGGAGCGGGAGATCTTCGACCTCTACGGGGTGGTGTTTGACGGGCACCCCGACCTGCGACGGATCCTGATGTGGGAAGGGTTCAAGGATCACCCGATGCGCAAAGACTACGTCGAGCCGGACGACTACGAGTACGAGCCGACCGCCCACGACGAGGTCCTGGAAAAAGCCAAGGCGCATTCCCTTCCCCGGTAGGGCGGGTCTGCGACGAGCCATCCCCCCGTGGCCGCACGCCGACGCGTCACGCCACGCACCTTCGTCCGCCGGCGCACGCACGCCGCGGCTGATCAGGAGATCAGCGATCGGCCCAAGTCGCCGGTGACTTCGGCCACGGGCACAAAGCATACGGAGACCACTAAAGCGTGGCAGGAACGATCTGAATAAGGTTGCAGGAATCCCTGGCCAAAGTAGTCTGTGACCATGGATGGATCCCTGCTCACCGCTCGACCGCAAGCTCCCCGTTCAGCGTCCCTTATCCTCGTCCGGGCTGCGGTTTGGCTGCTCGCACTTGCACTCGAGAGCTCCCGACTCGAGGCCGCTGCCGGAGGTAAACGCTGGGAATTCCAAACATCCGGAATGATCGACTCGACACCTGCAGTCGGGTTCGATGGCACGGTCTATTTCGGAAGCGGTGATGGGCATCTGTACGCTGTTGATGGTCAGACAGGCCAGGCCCGGTGGAGCTACGCGACGGGAGCGAGCATCACCGCGGGGCCCACGCTTGGGCCTGATGGCACGGTTTACGTCGGAAGCTACGATCACGTGCTTTACGCCCTCGATGGTGACACAGGCTCCTCGCGGTGGAGTTTCACCACCGAGGGATGGATCCGCGGCAGCGCCGTGCTGAGCAGCGATGCGTCCATGCTGCTGGTCGGGAGCGGGGACCACAAACTCTACGCGCTGGCCCCATCGACGGGCCTTCTCCTCTGGAGCTTCACAACCGGCGACATCATCCTGGCTGGACCGGCGGTCGGCCCCGATGGAACGGTATATCTAGGGAGTTTTGACCATAACCTCTATGCATTGAACCCAGCGGACGGCTCCGTGCGATGGACCTTCACGACTGCTGGTTCCATCGGGTGGCAGCCTGCCGTGGGGTCGGATGGAACCGTTTACGTCGCAAGTCGCGACTCGCGATTGTATGCGCTGGCCGGGGATACGGGTCGGAAGAAGTGGGACGTCGAACTTGCGTCGGCGACATTCTCAGCACCCGTAGTCGACGGAGATACCGTTTATGCAGGCAGCTTCACGGCACAACCCGCGGCCAACATCCCCCCGGGACCACTTGGTCCCGCATGGCTGGGTGCCCTGAATGCAGCCACGGGAGCTGTTCGTTGGTCCATTCGTGGACCCGGCACAGGATTCCTTTCAGCCCCTGCGATCGGTCCCGATGGCACACTTTACATCGGCGCGGATGATTCTCAGCTCTACGCCTTTGACAAAACCTCTGGGACATTGCGGTTTTCCTACCTTCTTCGCGGCACCCCAGGGATGAACCATGACACCTATCTCTATAGCTCGCCAGGTCTCGGAGCCGATGGGACAGTTTACATTGCGGACGGGGCTGATGATGGAAAACTTTTCGCCATCTACGGAAACACACAAGTCGGGGCTGCGGCGACCGCGGTTGCCAGAGTCGATCATGGGCAATTAGTCGAAGCCCGACTCACCAGCCCAGGACAGGGTTACACATCGACGCCCCGTGTGGTCGCGGTCGGCGATGGCCAAGGGGCTGTGTTGACCGCGACGGTGATCGACGGGGCCCTCGTGCAGGTCAATATTGTTGATCCCGGCCACGACTACTCACGAGCTCCAACAATCTACGTCGAACCACCTCCTCAGCCCCCTTCCCAAGCAAAAGCCGGGGCTACGATCGTAAACGGCACGTTGAACCGAGTCGCAATGACTTACGGGGGCTACGGCTACGGGACCAACGTGCCGTCCGTACACTTCGTGGGAGGCGGCGGATCCGGCGCTTCCGGTGTTGCTGTCCTAGTGAATGGGGTCGTGGTGAAGATCATACTGACGGACTCCGGAAGCGGGTACAGCTCAGTGCCGAAGGTCCTGATCGCCGCTCCCCCAGGGGTTCCCAGTGTCGCGATTCAGGTTCACACGGTGAAGGTGGTGTTGACCTTGGTGCCAGGTTATAGCTACCAGCTGCAGCAATCCGCTGATGCCCGAGTTTGGTCGGATGTCGGGACGCCGTTTCTGGCTCTGGATTCAACCCGGACAGAAATCTTTGAGGCGGTCGAGCTCACACGGTTTTTCCGAGTAATCGAGGCACCTTGAGCACGGTCGGGATCATTTCCTGCCAACTCTTGCTGAAACCGTTCGTCTGCCATTCCCGACGCGCTCGGATCGGGACAGGTCCTGGCAAGGCAAGGCACCCATGGCCAAACGCACGCTCAACGACGACAGGTATCACGCCCAAGGTTCGGAGCGTGCTGTGACGGGACCGATACCGCCACTATCCGGGTGCAGGTTCACAGCCCCGCCCATCAGGCCTACAGCGGTTTGCGGGAAAACTCGATGTAGGGGAAACACTCCGGGATGTGGGAGTCCCAGACGCCGTGCGGGCTCCAGAACCAGCCGCCGGAATCCTTCGCTGGGGCGGGCGCCTTGTATTGGTTGAATCGCGAGAAGTCGATGCGCCAAACATCCCCTTCCGCAGGAGGCAACGCGCGGTTCTCCCCCTTCGCCAAGACCCTCATCCCGTCCCATGGAAACGCCAACTCCACGGTCCAACCCCGGTCCTTATCGGAGGGATCATTCAAGGTCCCGTCCACATGGACCGCGGTCTTCATCCCGGGGAAGCCCCAGTCGAAGAACCCGATTCGCTTTCCCCGGGGATGCTTCGTGTAGCCCACCCCGTTGAAGCCCTGTGAGTGGGGACGACCGCGCCGAAACTCGGGCAACTGGGAGTATCCCCCCTTCTCGTACGAATCCTCCCAGAAAAACAGCACCTCGTAGGTGGTGTTGTACGCGTTGATCTCAAACTCATAGTAGGCGTCCCGCGAGGCGATGAAGACCTCGACATCGTTGTTGTAGTAGATGGGGGAGTTTTTCTCCTTGAGCGTCGCCGCCACGTTCGGCTCCTCGACCCAAAACCCGATGTACAGGTTGACGTCGTCCCACATCACGGCCACCCGGGTGTCATGCATCGTTGGCTGCCCGGTCAGGATGTCCTTGAACGCCGGCGACCGCTCGACCCGCTGCCACGCCGGTTCGTCCAGGCGGCCGTCGACGACGATTGGCTCGGCGATGCGATGAGCCGTGTACCGCGGCTTCTCAAACCCGTCGCACGGCAGCCCGGAGGCCTGGCCCGCGGCGCCCGGGGCGGGAGCCGGGGCAGCCCCGGCGTACTCCACCCGCACAATCTGGGTGTCGAGATTCCCGTTCCAGGCAGTCCCGTTCTCAAGCACGTAGAGGCACCCGTCAGGCCCGAGCGCCATGTCCATCGGGCGCTTGAAGGTCATCCCGGGACAGAACCGCTCCATCCAGAGGGATCCATCCGGCTTCCGGGCGATGTTCTCCTGGGCGTCAAGGTGGACCGCGATGATCCAGTTCCTCGACCACTCGTAGATGAAGAGGGTGTGGTCGAACTCGCGGGGGAGCTTGGTCGGGCTCTGCAGCTTCTCGTCGAAGTAATAGACCGGCCCGGCACAGGCGGTCCGACCCCCGCCACCATTGACCACAGGGAACTTCGCCGACGGGCCATACGGATAGTGGATAAAGGCGGGCTGGGCCGGAGGGAGCTCCCGGGGGCCGGTGTTGTAGATTGAGTCGTTGACCGGCTTGAGCGGATCGTACGGATCCCCCACGGCCCGGGTGGCGAAGTCGTATCGGCGATACGGCTTGTTGTCTCCCGCAAAGTAAGGCCACCCAAAGTTGCCCGCGGCCCGCGCCTGGTTGATCTCATCAAATCCAGCAGGCCCCCGATCGGGGTTCGCCCCGCCGGAGTCGGGCCCCACCTCCCCCCAGTACAGGAACCCGCTCCGCTGGTCGACCGCGATGCGGAACGGGTTGCGATCCCCCATCGTGTAGATCTCCGGCCGGGTGTTCGGCGTCCCGGGAGGAAAGAGGTTCCCCTTGGGGATCGTCGCCGTGCCGTCCGGCTCGGGGTGGATCCGGAGGATCTTGCCACGAAGGTCATTGGCGTTGGAGGCCGATTTCTGCGCGTCCCAAGGCCCCCGCCCCGGACGCTCATCCAGGGGTGAATAGCCGTCGGAGGCCCCAGGGTGGGTGTTGTCCCCAACGGACGCGTACAGGTTTCCCTGAGCATCAAACGCAAGCGAACCGGCGGAATGGCAGCACTCATCCCGCTGTGTCGGAATCCGAAGCAGGACCCGCTCCGACCGGAGATCCAGGAGCCCCGACTCGAGGGTGAAGCGGGAAACCCGGTTGGTCCCCACCTTCGACCCGGCGCTGTTGGTGTAGGTCGTGAGCTCGGAGTAGAAGAGATAAACCCAGGGGTTCGCCGGAAACTTCGGGTCCAGGGCAAGGCCCAGCAACCCATCCTCCATCCCGGTGTTGACGGCCAGCGTTCCGAGGGTCTTGGGCTCTCCACCCCCGGCGGGAAGCATCTTCAGCCCCCCCGAGCGCTCGATGTAGAACACGCTACGGTCCCGGGCCACATCGATCTCCATGATGTCGGGAAGGGTGTCGTCCACCTTCCCATCCCCATCCGCGTCATGATCGGCCGCAAGGATCACCTTCCGGAAGGCCCCGTCGCTTTGCGGGCCGGTCGGGCCGGGCTTCTGCTCCGCCGAGGTGCCCGGCAGGGGGAGAAGGAGGAGGGTCGCGAGGGAAAGGGCCAGGGCGATTCGGGGCATGGGTGTCATCATCATCATGAAGGTGGGTGAGGGGGAAGGGGTCGTTCCATCCGCCCGGTTCAGCGGGCCAGCCACGACTTGAGGGTTCGGTTCACAAGCCCGGTGGCGTCGTGCTGCACGAAGTGGTCCGCGCCAGGGATGGTCACCAGAGTCAGGTCACCCCCCACCCAGTCCCAGGTGTTGTTGAGCGCCCCAGAGAGCAGGGCCTGATCCGCCAGGCCATGGATCATCAGGATCGGGCACGCCACCTTGAGGAAGGGTGTAGCCGGCTCGGTGTAAGGCTCGCGGGGGTAGTTCCGTTTGTAGTAATGGAGCATCGCCTCGATGTCGGACCGGCGGAATGCCTCAATGTATTTTCCCTTGGCCTCGGGGTCCTTCACCCACCAGCAAAGCCCCTCCGGGGTCAGCTTCTCGTGAGCCCCTTCCTTCTGGAAGTTCCGTGCGTAGCTGCTGTTGGCCTGCTGTCGGGGGTTGGTGACCAACTCATGCATGAACCCGCGTGGATGGGGAAGATTCAGGATGATCAGCCGCTCGGTCATCTCAGGATGGGCCATCGCGAAGCTCCAGGAGATCGCCCCGCCCCAATCGTGCCCCAGGATGATCGCACGCTCCCGCCCGGCATGGCGGACAACCGCGGCCACGTCCTCCACCAGGAGCTTCATGTCATAGGCTTCCACCCCCTTCGGCTTGTCGCTCAGGTTGTAGCCCCGGAGATCGAGCGCCGCGATCTGATACTGGTTGGTGAGAATCGGGATCTGGTGACGCCACGTGTACCAAAAATCGGGAAACCCATGCACCATCACGATCAGCGGCCCCTGCCCTGCGGTCACATAATGGATCCGAACCCCCCCGTTCTCCGCGTAGGCATCCCGCACCCAGGGCTCGGAGGCCATCGCCCCCTCGGCGGCGAGGGTAGACGGGGAGAAGCGGAGGGTCATCGCCAGCAGGAGGAGTGGCCATGCGATCACCGGGACGAGCCGGGGGAGGCGGAAGTTCATGGGGAGGACGGTTCCAAAACGGGGGACCAAAGAAAACAAGAATCCGGCCCGGACGAGGGGAAGCGAGGATGCCCCTGCAGGGTTGCAAGCGGCGCGGGATCTGTCACAAAGACCCCCAACACTCCGGACCCCGAACGTCATGAACAAACGACACACGCTTTCACGCCGCCAGTTCGTCCGCACCTCGATCGCCTCCATGGCGACGCTCTCGCTCGTGCCGCGGCACGTGCTCGGTGGACCCGGTCACACCCCGCCGAGCGAGGTGCTCACCCGGGCGGTCATCGGCACCGGGGGCATGGGCATGGGTCACGTCAACTCGATCAACACGGCCTGCAAGCTTCTCGCCGTGTGCGACGTCGACCAGAAGCATCTCGCGGCGGCCGTCGCCGCAGGGGGAGCCGACGTCAAGGGGTACCACGATTTCCGCGAAGTCATCGCCCGGAAGGACATCGACATCGTCCACATCCCAACCCCCCCGCACTGGCACGCCCTGATCTCCATCGCCGCGGCCAAGGCGGGCAAGGACATCTGGTGCGAGAAGCCGATGACCCGGACGATCGGCGAGGGAGAGGCCGTGGTCGCCGCGGTGAAGAAATACCAGCGGATTTTCCGTCTCAACACCTGGTTCCGGTTCAGCGACGGCTTTTACGGGATGGGGACCACGGTCAAGCCGATCAAGAAGGCCGCCATGCACGGCCTCCTTGGATGGCCGCTCAAGGTCACGCTCAACGCCTCCACCGGATTTGACTGGAAGTTCGGATGGGTGGGCAGGACCGACCTGACCCCGCAGCCCGTGCCCTCCTACCTCGACTACAACCTCTGGCTCGGTCCCGCCCCCGAGAAGCCGTACCATCCCCACCGGGTCCACGGCACCTTCCGCGGGTACTGGGATTACGATGGCGGAGGCCTCGGGGACATGGGGCAGCACTACCTCGATCCCGTGCAGTACATCCTCGGCAAGGATAACGAGAGCCCGGTGGAGGTCGAATGCGAGGCCCCGAAGCAGGACAAGGATGCGGTCGGGATCTTCCATCGCATCCGGCTGAAGTACGCCGATGGGTGCGAGATCATCCTCGACGGCGACAACCACGACACCCAGGCCGCCTTCCTCCAGGGACCCCAGGGGAAGCTGATGAAGGGGATGAAGTCCGACATCCCGGATCTCGAGAAGAAGCTCGCGCAGCTCCCCGACCCGGAACCGCAGGTCACCGACTTCGTCCAGGCGGTGAAGACCCGGAGCAAGTTCGCGCTCAACGAGGTCAACGGCCACCGGTCCTGCACCCTCGTCAACCTGGCCAAGACGGCGATGCAGGTCGGCCGCGTCCTCCGGTTCGACTCGAAGCGCCAGCGCTTCATCGACGACAAGGAGGCCAACAGCTACATCCACCAGCCGATGCGCGGCCCGTGGAAGATCTGACCCGGCTCCGCCCCGTCAGCGCACCAGGGAGTGCACGGGCATCGAGTTGCCGAAGTTTTTGAAATCCTTGAAGGTCCAGACGACCTTCTTGTCGCGGGTGATCTCGATCACCTGGGGGTTCTCAGGGCCTGCGTGGCAGTTGCCAAACAGCGTGTTGCCGTTCGGCAGGCGCTCCGCCCGGGTGACCCACGCCAGGGTGATCCCAGGAAGGTCGTTCTGCTCCACCTTCCAGACGATCTCCTTGCGGTGGTTGACTTCAAGCAGCGCATGCCCGTTGCCGGCCCCGATCAGCGTGTTCCCGTTTGCGAGCCGGGTGGCGCTGAAGACCGAGTTCCCGAAGGCCTCGGGACCGTGCCCCCCTTTGCGCTCCTTGCCGAACAGCGGCACCTCGTACTCCCAGACGACATCCCCCCGGCGGTTGTACTCCCGGACGGCGCCATCGCTCTCGTGAGCCACCAGATAGTGCCCGTTGGGAAGCCGCCGGGCCAGACGGGTGTCGCTGTGGGCGCTCGGGTGGTTGACCTTCAGGTGGATCTCATGATGGATCACGCCCCGCGAATCGACCTCGATGATCCGGGCCGGGCCTGACTCCACGATCATCGTGTCGCCGTTGGGCAGGCGCTGAAAGGCATGCACCTCAACCCGCTTCCCCTCGTTCCCATTGCTCTTCCCGGCGTCATATTCCCACACCACCTTCTTCTCACGGTTCACCTCCACCACCTTCTGCCACCCCTGCTGCGTGAGGATGTTTCCGTTGGGCAGAATCCAGGCATCATGGATCGCCCCCACGGGAAGCTCCCACTCGATGGAGCCGTCGGCAGCCAGAATGGCGAGCCGGTGGGTGGAGTCATCCGCAGCAAGGATTCGACGGGGGTTGCCGGTCTGCTCGGCATGGAGCCGGGCGCCCGAACTCATCAGCCCGAGGGCACCCACCGCGGCAAGCAGGGATGGAAGGCGGAGGCAAACACGGATCAGAATGTGGTGCATCCCGGGCTTATAGCCCGGCAGACCCGGGGAAGGCAATGTCCCGGCTGTGAAATGTCGTCCCGGCTCTGACAAAGGGGAGGCCCGCCGCCGGCGCCGCCCCCGCCGATCAAACCTTCGCGGGGTCGGGATGCACCCAGGGGGCGCGGTACGGGCGACGCAGGAGATGGTTTGCCTCCTTGTCGTTCACCACCTGCCCCTTCACCGGATCCCACTGCAGGCTTCGTCCCAGCTGCATCGAGAGGTTCGCCAGGATGCTGGAGGCACTGGAAATATACCCCTGCTCGATGTCGGCAACACACTTCCCCCGGGTGGCAATGTTGCGAAGCAGGTCCTTCATGTGGCCGCGGATGGCCGGAGCGACGTGGCGCTCGAGGTCCTTCTCGGTCTTGTCCTCGGGGTACTGCTCAAACTCGTACGTGACGTCCTTGTGGACCGGGGTCCCCCCGCCCGACGGGATGAAATCATATCCCATGACGCTCGCCTTCAAGGTCCCCTTGTCGCCGTAGAAGGTGGCGGCCCAGGGGTACTTCGGATCCGGGGCCTCGCCCCACGTACGATGCTGCCAGACGACCTTGACCTCGCCGAAGTCGAAGGTCGCCGTCTGGGTGTCGCTGATGTTCGCCTTGCTCCCCTTGTCGACGAGGATGCCGCCGACGGAGCTCACGCTCCGGGGCCACCCGAGATCCATCATCCACCGGACCATGTCGAGCATGTGGATGCACATGTCCCCGACGATCCCGTTGCCATACTCCATGAAGGCGCGCCAACTCCGGGGGTGAACCAGCTTGTTGTAGGGACGCATCGGGGCCGGCCCGGTCCACATCTCGTAGTCCAGGTAGTCGGGAGGGGCGGTGTCCGGCGGGTTCTCGCTCGCCCGCATGTGGTAGTAGCAGCAGATCTCGACGTGGGCGATCCGGCCAAGCTTCCCCTCGCGCAGGATCCGGTCGCGTGCCTCGATGAGGTGGGGGGTGCTCCGTCGCTGGGTGCCGACCTGCACCACCCGCTTGTGCTTGCGCGCGGCGGCGACCATCGCCTGGCACTCGACCACATCGACGCCGATCGGTTTCTGCACGTAGATGTCGGCCCCGGCCTCACACGCGGCAAGCATCGGGAGGGCGTGCCAGTGGTCGGGCGTGGCGATGAGGACCAGGTCGAGGTCCTTCTCCTTGAGCATCTGGCGGTAGTCGGTGTAGGTGCGGGGCGTCTTGCGGGAGACCTGCCGCGCGGCGGTCATCTCGGCCGCCTCCGCAAGCATCCGCCGGTCCACGTCACACAGGGAGACCACCTCGACCGGGGCCACCTGGATCAGGCGGAAGAGATCACACTTCCCGTACCAGCCGGTCCCGATCAGGCCGACGCGCTTCTTTTGGTCCGCGAACTCCGCGGCATACGCACCCATGGTGGAGAGAGCGGCAGCAGCGGCCGTTGCTTGAAGGAATTCCCGGCGGTTCATGCGGGCTTTGTAGGCCATGCCGTCGGGCATGACAAGCCGGCAGCGGGCCAGGCCGAAAAAGGAACATCTCCCAGAGTGACCTGGGAGATGGGCTCTTGAGCCGGCAGGACGCAGGAGGAGCGGCCGATCAGTGGGCCGACTTCAGGAACGCAAGGATCTTCCGGTGCTCCTCACCCGTGAGGTTCGCACGGACGCGCATGTGCATGACGGCGACCTCCCACTGGGCGTCGCTATACATGCCCGGAGACCGGATGTTGTGGCACCGACCGCAGTTCTGACCCCAGAGCTGTGCACCGGTCTTCTCGGAGGCCTGCCCCCCGGCGCCCGTGGTTGAGCACCCGGCACCGAAGACGGCCAGGGCGAGAAGAACGGCCAGGGCCGAGATCCCCGTGAAATACTTGGATGAATTCTGGTTCATAGGTAGTGGCTCCAGGAGATCAAAAACCGGTCACGAATTGGAACATGAAGGCATCGGCCGACTCGCCCGTGCCGTTCTTATGGTCAAACTGATAGGCCCCCTTCACCACGGAGGTGCTGGTCAGCCAGTAGTTCAGGCCGAGGGTCCAGCGGTCCTCGTCGAAGCCGACGGGGGTGTTCTTCTGGTTCAACATGTCATACCGGAGAACGGGCTCAACGTTCTGAAGCCACTTGAGGCTCGAGTGCGTCGGGCGATAGGAGGCCTGGGCGTAGCCGCCGTTCCGGTTGTTGCTGAAGGTGACAGGCCCGAACCCGAGGGCGCCCGTCGGATCGTATGTCAGCTTGTCGACATGCGACCAGACCCACTGCCCACGCAGGGCAATCAGGCCCCCGAGCTTCTGGGAATCCCGCACGTAGTTGATGTCGGCCGACTGCATGAGCATGTTCGCCCGCATGTCCGACGGCCCAACCGTGCCGGTCATGAACCCGTAGCCGATTTCCAGCTCGGGAATCGGGAGCCACCCGCCGTGGCCGCCGAGCACGACATGGTCGTGGGTGTTGTCAAAGTTGTCGTAGGAGAAGGTTCCGAACGCGGCCGGGTCGGTCGTGTTGAGCTGCGGGGCGTTCCCAAAGAAGAAGGAATACTCCACCTTGGTCGACCCGACCGGAGCGGCGCCATGGGCCTGCATGCCGAGGATGGTCTCAGGGAGCAGGCCGTCATAGACGGCGAGCGGGCGGTCGGGGAGCTTGTTCACCCAGTTCATGTGCTGCCGCTCGACGAAGAAATTCATCGGGTTCAGGAACTTTCCCGCCCCGAGGGTGATGTAATCGTTGAGCAGGTAGGACATCTGCGCCACCTCAAGGGCGGTGGAGGTCTCCGCCCCGTCGAGCTCCAGCTCCATCTCGCCCTCAAAGAGGAGACGATCGTTCACCTTCCAGAGCATCAGGGGATTGAACGCCCCGTTGAAGGATCCATTCTCCCCACGGCGAGAACTGTAACCCGCGGTCCCGAACCCAACGATCGTCATCTTGGTGCTTCCGGGGAAGGCATCCTTCGCCATCTTCTTCACCTCGCCAAGGTCCTTGTCGATGGCATCCACGGGACGCGCCGCCTCGACTCCGCTGCGCTGGACCAGGGCCTTGATCGACTCCAACTCCTGCTTCAACTTGTCGTACTCGGCACGGGAAACATACTTGTCGTCCGTGCCGGCCGGGGCCGTCGACGGGGCGGAAGAGGCGGTCGGGGAGGCAGCGGTCGCGAAGACCGGAACGCCGCCGGCGGGCTTCTTGGCCAGGGTACGGACAAAATTCACAATCTGCCAGCGCTGTTCCTCCGTGATCGCCTCCTTGAAGGAGGGCATCGGGGTGCTCCCTTCGCCGATCTTCCAGAAGATCGCCCCGTCGCTCTGCAGCCACATCTTCGAGTCGGAGAGCACGCCGGGCTTCTTCTCAAGGAACGGGGCGGCGGCGCCATCGCCGTTACCCTGCGGGCCATGGCAAGGAACACAGGTGCTCATGAAGAGCGCCTTGCCCGCGGCCAGCGACTTCTCATCCGCCGGGAGCGGATTCGCCTTCCGGGCCGCCCAGTCGGGGGCGATCCACGGGGGCTGGGCCACCTTGGCCACCACATCCTGCGCGGAAAGGGTGCCAACCAATGCAAGGGACCCCGCCCCGAGAACGGCGGCCAATGAGACCCTCGCAATGGATTGCGCGACGGTGTTACGAGCGGAACGATGTGTCATAGTCAGGATACGTTGCCGGCGGACGCCATGAAGGCAGAACCCATCCTCAGGGCAAAACCGATTCCCTGTGTCGATGGGGTGACGCTGTGGTCAAGGATTCGCCATCGATACAAACCAGCCCAAAGAAGAGCAATGGAATATTACCTTAAATGCGTAACAGGACTGAAACATATCGATCGAGACCCTGCCGCCGCCCCCCCCTTTGGGGTCAGCCTCCGACGGGGCTGCCGCCGCGGAACCGCACGCCCGCATCCGTACCAACGCGGCCGAGCACGCCGCACGCCTGCAATGGGGAGGCCCG
>DMJJ01000083.1:19932-20072 GCA_003452185.1 Verrucomicrobiales bacterium
ATGCGGCCAGCCCCTCCGGTGGACATTGGCGGCTCTCTCACGAGAGCCGCTACGGCCGTCCAAGGTAGCGGGGCATCGTAAGATCCCCGCACTCTTCCACCCCCTCCCCGCCCCCTGTAGCGACCGAGGTCACGAGGTCG
>DMJJ01000012.1 GCA_003452185.1 Verrucomicrobiales bacterium
AGCCCGTCGGCCCGGCTGCGGAGCTGGGCTGCCCCACCTCCAACCTCGGCCGTTGGATCGTGAATCATGAAGAAGGCGTTCTCCGCGATCTGCACGGTTTCACCCGCCATCGCGACGACACTGGCCATCGATCCGGCGAGGCCGTCGATGCGCACCGTTACGTCTGCGCGTGCCGCAAGCGCTGCGTGGATCGCGAGCCCGTCCCAAACATCACCACCGGGCGAATTGATGCAGACGGTCACGGGGCCCGCCGGGAGGGCGTTCAGCTGGGCGACGAAGTCCTTCGCCGCGACTCCTCCCCAGCCGATCAGGTCGTAGATTTGAAGCTCAGCTGTCATGGTCGTATTGGCGTTTTTTGCCGATTTTTCCACTCACTCAAGGACGCCGCCCTTTGCGCGTCACCCGCCAGAGTTGGCTCTAAGAGTTTTCTTAAATGGCCGGGGATGGGGCTGTTCAATGTGCGCCTCCTTCAATTGCCCCCACCCCCCGTAGGAGGACGATCGGGTCGAGATACAACTGCCCCTTGTCTGCCTCGACGATTCGGAGGAGCCGGAGCGTTGTGCGTAGCGGTTCCTCGAGGGCCCGCCCTAGCTCGCGTTGGGGGCACCCTGGGGCTTTGAGGCTGGCGTCGGCGATGACACGCGAGACGGCGGCCGCGATGCGCCTGAGGGCAGGCTGGAAGCGTTTGCTGGCCTCCTCCTGCGCCTGCTGGAGATCGTCCACCAACTGCTTGATCTTCGCGCGGCGTTCGTCGCCCTCGGGGAGGACGGCCGGGCGGACGACAAGGACCCCGCCCTCGATGCGGAGAGGCCCAAGGGCACGGAGCGCGGTGCGGCAGTCGTCGATCCGGGGTTGCAACGCCATCAGGGCCGCAGCCTCGGGATCGGTGAGCAGGGGTTCACCGCGGCCTCGAAGGGCCTCGGCGAGGAGCAAGAGCTCGTATGGGGGCCAGAACGCCATCTCTACCTATGCGCGCCTCGTCAACGATTTCGTTGACCGGTACTTTCGGCGGCATCGTTTCACCTGCTGCTGGACGGCCTGCCGTGAGACTTTGAACCGGCGGGCAACCTCGGCAAAGTTTACCTCGGACTGTCCGAGCAGGACGATGCCCAGGCATGCACCCGGGAGCGTGCTGCTGAGGTGATCGCCCAGCCTGCGCAGCACCTCGGCGACGTCGGGGCGTTGGGCGAGTGCGCCCTCGAGGATCAACATCGCACCCGACACCTGGCCCTCCGTGAGACCGAGGTCTCGGAGCTGGTCGTCGAGGCTGTCGGCGGGGAGCTCGAACGGGGTGCTGTCGGGATGATGGGTCATGCCTCACCCGCCTTCCGGTTGACCTCGAGAGACGACGGTTCACTAGCCCGAGGCTTCCTGCCCTCAGACTCCCCACCCTCACCCGGCCCCCCTATAGGGGGCCGGTGAGGGCGTGAGGGTAGAACCCTCATGAGGGTGGAATGAGGGTGGCGTGAGGGTTGAGGGTTACTTCTCACAAACTCCTCTGGTGTAAATGCCTCCCGGCCCTTTCTCGATCAGAGCTTGGATGAGGGCTTCACGTATCCAGCGCTCGGCCGTTTTCTCTGCAACTGCGGCTACCCTCATGAGGGTAACCTTAAGCCCGCTGTAGCTCTTGCCTGCGGGCTCGGGAAACACTTCATCGAGATAGGGTTGCACTTTTCGAGCGAGAGCAGAGAGGTGCGCCGGTCGGCTCGAACTGAGGTGCATCCCTTCGGTCGCATCCCACGCGAACCTAGGACCCTTGCCGCGAAGGATCGGTGCCCGTCGTTGCTTCGTGCTGAAGACCTCGACGACCTCCTCGGTCTTCGCGAGTTGAAGGTTGGTCTCCGCCTTCCGTTCGAGTTGGGATCCGAGGTGGCCTCGGGTCTTCTCGGTGCCGGGATTCATGTGGAGCACTCCAATGATCGGACAATCGTGTTTGATCGCGAGCGCGTGGAGCTCCGCCACGAATGCATTGCATTCAGCAGCATCGTTGATGTCCGCGACGAGGTCCCCGAAGCCGTCGACGAAGACGCTGTGAATGCCACCGTGAGCTTCAGCCGCAAAGTCCATCTCGACGGGCAGGAGCTTCCTACACTCGATCGCTGGCAGCCCGGTGAGGCAGACGCTCCGAAAGTGCGTGGGGACCCCCTCTAACTTCGCTCGCCGTCGCATCCTGTCCACGAGCATCCAGTGATCGTCGGGTGCCTGCTCGGTGTCGAGGTGGACGATCGCGCCGCCCATCGGATTTGATGATACCACGCCGAGCGTGTCGGCGATTCCGGTTCCAGGCACCACAGCGGCCGCCATCATTGCCTCAAGGAAGGCAGACTTTCCGGCCTTCACCTGCGCAGCGATCACGGAGATGTTGCCCGGGGTGGCGATCGGAGCGTCGCCGACGCTGTAGATCGGGCGGAGTGGGGGCGGGCGCTTGCCTCCATCGAAGCGGCGAGCATCGAGGACCCGGAGCTGTTGCGCGGAGTCCTGCTCGGGAAGGATCAGTTCCTCGAGACAGGAAATCTGCCTACGGATGAGCTCCAGAACGCGGTGGGGACTTTTCTCGGCCTCCTCGTGAACATCTTGGTTTAGCCTTCGGAGTCTCCGCGCTTGGTACGATTGCCAAACCGTCTCGGCCTCGAACTCGGCCGCGGCTTCCGGTAGCGGATCCGGGAGATTTGCAAGGTAGGATGCCCCGCCAGCC
>DMJJ01000231.1 GCA_003452185.1 Verrucomicrobiales bacterium
CCGATCTCCTCGGCGACCCCGGCTCGCCATCCCTTCATTACGTCGGCCGCTACGACTACCTGAAGCTTGATCTCGTCGATTGGGATCACCGTAACCTTCATGGGAAAGGGGTCGACTACTACGGACTGATGGCCAGCACGCAGCCTGGGGTCGATCCAAAAGCCGTGGATGGATCCGGATTCAACCTCGAGGGGCTGGCAATGGCTCCTGGCGGGGGAGAGACGGCGTACGTCGCCTGCCGGGCGCCGCTCGCCCCGGCAGGGAGCCGGGTCTACGCGTTGATCATTCCGGTCCTGAACTTCACCTCGCTGGCCGGGGGGAACGGCCCCCCGGGGTCGGCACAGTTCGGGATGCCGATCGAGATGGACCTCTTCGGTCGTGGGATTCGGAGCATCGAGGGCGTGGGCTCCAACTACCTGATCATCGCCGGTCCGCCCGCCCCCGCGGTGACGAACTACCCGAATGATTTCCGGCTCTATACCTGGACGGGGAATCCGGCGGACGCTCCTCAGCTCCGGTCGACCCGGCTCACGGGGCTGAACCCGGAAGGGATCGTGGAGCTGCCGCTTCTCCCCTGGTCCGCGGATCGGGAGGTGCAGCTCCTCAGCGATTGCGGCACCCGCATCTGGTATGGCGACGGTGTCATCACGAAGGAGCTTCCGGAGGTCAACTTCAAGAAGTGCCGACTCGACTGGGTTTCAATGGGCGAGGTGGTGTTGCCTGAGCCGGTCATCCTGGGGGTTGACCCGGAGGGGAGCCTGCTCCGCATCCGGTGGCGCGGCGCCACCGGGGGCCGCTATCGCCTCCAGACGACGGACGACCCGGCCAGCGCGGCCTGGAGCGACCTGCCCGGCGACATCACGACCCGCTTCCCGATCAACACCAGCCGGGTGGCGGCAGGGGATCAACCCCATCGTTTTTTCAGGATCATGATGCTTCCCTGAGCCCGCACTTCGGGCTCGCGCGGGAGCCCGGCTCCCCCCACCATGCGGCGCAGAATGAGCCTCCCGTCGACACCTCCGGTCCGCCCCCACGGCTGCTTCATCACGTTCGAAGGAACCGAAGGAGGGGGAAAGAGCACCCAGATCCGCCTCCTCGCGGAACGGCTCCAGCGACTCGGACGGGCGGTGCTTCAGGTCCGGGAGCCGGGGGGGACTCCTCTCGGGGAGGAGATTCGCCATACCCTCAAACACAGCCCGGCCGGTCAGTCCATGACCCCCGAGGCGGAGCTCCTGCTGATGAACGCCAGCCGTGCCCAACTGGTGCGCGAGACGATCCGTCCCGCGCTCGCACGGGGGGAGGTGGTTGTTTGCGACCGCTTTTTCGATTCCTCCCTCGCCTACCAGGGATACGGGCGCGGCCTGCCGCTGGAGGCGGTCCGCGGGGTGATCGATTTTGCGGTGGGAGAGACCCGCCCCAACCTCACCCTCCTTCTCTGGGTCCCGCTGGAGGTGAGCGAGGCGCGTCGTCGCTCCAGGGAAGCCTCGAGTCCCGGGGGGGTAGGGGTGCGCGACCGTTTTGAGGAATCGGACCGGGGGTTCTTCCAAAGGGTTGAGCAGGGATATCAGGCGATCGAGGCAGCCACCCCCGGGCGGATCCGCCGGATCGACGCCACGCAATCGATCGAGCAGGTTCAGGCCGATGTGTGGGAGGCGGTCTCCCGGCTCCTGTAAGCAGGGGCGACACGGGGTCGGCACGTTCCCGGCCGTTGATCCCCATCCTCTCGGCGTGCAGGGGCTGCAAGCCGTGCTCCCACGGCACCGCTGTGGGGATTCCGATTGAGCGGGCTGGCAGGTCTGGGCTGCCAGAATCCCGTGACCTCGCCCCCCCCGGCAGATCGACCGCCCAGCCGGCCGGCCCCCGGGAGCAAATCATTTGCGGCAGAGCCCTGGTTTGTCTACGTTTCCGCCCCTATGGACGACTCTCCAGTTCCAGGGGCAACACCCCCAGCGCCCGAGACTCCGCCGCCGCGGAGTCCACAGCCGCCTCCGCTCACCCCGGCGGCCGCCGCGCCCGTCCGCAGCCTCCCCTCTCCGCCTCAACGTCCCCGCCGCCGCTGGGGGCTCGGACTCCTGTTGGTCGTCCTTGGCGGCCTCCTGTTCCTGGGTTCCCTCGTCGCCTATGCCCTGTTCATGCCCTCGGGTCACGGTTTTGGAGGCGACCACGGCGCGAAGCTTCACGAGGTGGTGAAGGAGGCGGGAAACTCGCACGAGCGGGTCCTGATCCTGACGGTCGACGGGGTGATCAGCGGCGACCCGATCGACGGAGTGGGGGAGAGCCTGGTCGACCTGATCCAACACCAGCTCGACAAGGCCGCCGAGGAGGCCTCGATCAAGGGGGTGATCCTCAAGGTCGATTCACCGGGAGGAGAGGTCCTCGCCTCGGATGAAATCTATCTCGCGCTGGTCGATTTTCAGGAACAGAGCCAGAAGCCCGTCGTCGTCTCCATGGGAGGGATGGCTGCCTCCGGCGGCTACTACATCTCCACTGCATCGCAGTGGATCGTCGCCAACGAGCTGACCATCACCGGCAGCATCGGGGTGATCATGCACGGGATGAATTACCGGGGCCTCATGGACAAGGTCGGGGTGCGGCCCGAGGTGTTCAAGAGCGGGCGGTTCAAGGACATGATGAGCCCGGACAAGCGTGAGGAGGACATCTCGCTGGAGGAGCGGGAGATGATTCAAAAAATGGTCAACGAGACCTTCCAACGGTTCAAGCAGGTGGTGAGCGAGGGTCGCAAGGCGGCCAACAAGGTGAACGGGGAGAACACCGAGGAGGGGGACCGGGGAAGGACCCTTGCAGCCAACTGGGGGGACTTCGCCGACGGGCGGATCCTCTCCGGAAAGGAGGCGTTCGAGCACGGCTTTGTCGATGAGCTCGGGAACTTCCAGACGGCCGTCGACAGGATGAAGGCCATTGCGGGTCTGGAAGACCCGGAACTCGTGGAATACCACCCGGCGTTCGACATCGGTTCGCTGCTCCGATTCCTCGGGCAGAGCCCCGCCCGCAAGATCAAGGTGGATGTCGGGTTTGAGCGCCCGCAGCTCAAGGCGGGCTACATGTACTTCGTCTGGCCCGTCGCCATCCGCTGATGTCCACCCCGGATCCTGAGCCGCAGGGCCCCGGGGCCCAGGACCCCCAGGTCGTGAGGCGGACCCTCACGATCGTGCTCGGCACGTTCGGGGTCGGGCTCCTGCTCGCCATTTTCTGGGTGTCGATGGAGGTCCGGCGGGTCGGGCAGATGGAGCACGTCCCTCTCCCCGAAGGTTCCCCGCGACCGGGTCGCCCTCCGACCCGAACCAACTCCGCCCCCGCCCGGGCGGCCGCGACAAACGGCATGGTGTACATCCCCGGAGGCACCTATCGCAGGGGTTCCGAGAACGGCGCCCCGGATGAACGCCCGGTGAGGGAGATCACCGTCGACGGATTTTGGATCGATCGCCATGAGGTCACGAACGAGGAGTTCGAGCGGTTTGTCACCGAGACCGGCTACGTCACGGTGGCGGAGCGAAAGCCCGAGGCGGCCCAATACCCCGATGTTCCCCCTGAGAAGCTGGTGCCCGGCGCGGCGGTGTTTCATCCCCCGGCAGGCCAGGTCAACCTGACCGACTACCTCAGCTGGTGGGAGTACGTCCCGGGAGCCAACTGGCGCCATCCCGAAGGACCCGCCTCAAGCCTCCACGGGCTGGAGAAGCATCCCGTGGTGCAGGTTTGCTGGTTCGATGCCCTCCGGTACGCCGAGTGGGCCGGCAAACGGCTTCCCACCGAAGCGGAATGGGAATGGGCGGCCCGGGGAGGCCTTCAAGGGGCCGACTTTGTCTGGGGTGACGAACTTCGACCGGGGGGACGGCACATGGCCAACATCTTCCAAGGGACCTTCCCAACGGTGAACCGCGCCGAGGATGGGTTCCGTTCCACGGCCCCCGTCGGCTCCTTTCCCCCCAACGGGTACGGGCTCCTCGACATGGCTGGAAACGTCTGGGAATGGTGCGCGGATTGGTACCGACCCGACTACTTTGCCGGCTGCCCGGACCGCAATCCCCAAGGCCCCACGAACAGCTTCGACCCCGACGAGCCGGGGGTGGCCAAGCGGGTTCAGCGAGGCGGCTCCTTCCTTTGCAACGAGGTTTACTGCAATGGCTATCGCCCCAGCACACGGATGAAGGCCTCACCCGACACCGGGCTTTGCCATTCCGGGTTCCGATGCGTGGTCTCCCTCGTCGCCCCGGCTCCTACGGGTCAGGGGAGACCTTGAGCCGGTAGTAGTGATTGCCCAAGGGGTCGAGCCGGCTGGCAAAACGTCCCGTCGAGGGATGATTGACCGAGGGGAATCGCGCAACCTCCACCCAGGCGGCCGGGGAGGCGAGGTTCGTGCTCTGCTCCACCCGATAGTTGCGATAGGCCTCGATCGGGAACGACACCTCACCCACGCCATCCCGGTCGAGTTCCACGGAGAGTCGGACCGGATCGCCAGGTTTCTGCGGATCGGTGCCGGCGAGGTATTCGGAAAGGTTTGTCCGCCCATCCCCGTCCGGATCCAGCGCGGCGTCGGCCGGGGTGAACGGATCGAGCCCGTGGGCCAGCTCCCAGGAGTCCGGAATCCCATCCCCGTCCGAGTCGTAATCCACCAGAATCCACGCAGGGGAGGAGTTCAGCGCCAGGGAGGGCTGCATGACAGTCACCATGTACTTGCCGCTCGC
>DMJJ01000136.1 GCA_003452185.1 Verrucomicrobiales bacterium
TCGGAATCGCGGAGGCTAGAGCCACCCGACGCCAGGGTATTTCTTGGAGAGGGCCCCGCGGATCCGGGGGTAGGTGTTGGTGCGAAAGGCCGGCCAGTTAAAGGTGGGCTCAAGCCGTTTCCCGTCCGGGGAACAGAGCCAGAGCTTCACGGGCATCTTCCCTTCGAGGATGTGGGGGTGTTCCTTGACCGGGAAACACTCGTGGAGCTTCATCTGCGCCTCCGGGCTCGCGGTCTCCCCGTCCTCGTCGAGGGGGGACTCGGGGTAGGTGAGCTTCACCTTGCGGCCATCGGGCCAGGGGACCGAGAGGGGCATGAGCTCATCGAGCCAGGCCCGTTGTTCGGGGGCCAGGTGGGCCTGGAAGGCCTCCCGGAGATGGGCGGCCTGAGCCTCCTTGACCAGGGTCATCCCGTGAAAGGCCCGGGTCAGGGCCCGGTGCAGGGCATCGGGGTCGAAGGCCGGGAACTCAAGGTCGGGGGATGCGGCGGCGATCAGGTTGACCCGGGCGATGAACTGCTTGAGATCGTGGGAGAGCAGCGGCAGCTCGAACCATCCCCGGAGGAACGCTGAGGCGAGGCATCGCGCGGAGGCCTCGGGATCGACCTCCCGCTGATGTTCGTGGTCGATGACGAGGTCGGCGAACCGGATAAGCCGCACCGCGGCCACGCGCTTTTGGCCGCGGTCAAACAGGTGCTCGACCCGGGAGGTGACCTGATCCGGGTAAAGCTCGGCAAGCCACTCGCGCTTGGCGGCCGTGGCGAGCCCGAGGAGGGTGAGATTGCCCGACCCGCGGCCCGGGACCTCCCGGATCGAGGCCACCACCATGAGCCGTTCCTGCTGGACGACGCTTTCCCGAACGAGGGTTCCCTGGCGTCCCCCCGTGAGGTCGCAGTCGAGTGTGCCGGTGTCGCGGCGCACGGCCAGCTGGTCGGCGAACCCGGCGACCAGGCATCGCAGCAGGGGGTCGGCCGCGGGTTTGGCGGGGGGAGGCGGCGTGGCGGGAGTGACGGCGGCTGGCTTTTCCCCCTGCGGGGAGGCGGGGGGCTCCCGCAGCAGGCCGTGGCGGCGGGTGATCTCAAGGATTTGCTCGAAGGTCTGCTCGACCTCCCGGGCCGCCTTGGCGTTGATCCCGTAGCGCCGGCACCGGTCGTGCCCGAAGTCGTTGTTTTTCGCGAACTGGTAGGCGCGGATCAGGGTGTAAAAATCCGACAGGGCGCTCCCCTCAAAAAGCTCCCGGGCCTCGGAGATGTGCTTCTCATCCCGGCCGAGCCGCTGCAGGAGATCCCGGCCGCTGACGAGCGCCGCGCAAAGGGCGGCGGCGGGGACGCAGGCGTGACGCGCGGCCTCGACGAGCATGCGCGAGTAACGGGGATGCATCGGGAGACGGAGCATCTGGCGGCCGACGGGGGTGAGGTCATCCCCACCCTCCCCCTCGGCTGAGGGGCGTAGGGCGCCGAGCAGCCGGAGCAGCTCCTCGGCCCGGTCGACGGCCTGCGGGTCGGGCTTGTCGAGCCAGTCAAATCCGACCGCCTTGCGAATCCCCAGGGAGTGGAGCAGGAGGACCACCTCGGCGAGGTCGGAGCGGCGGATCTCCGGGGTGTTGCGGTCGGCCCGGTTCAGGTGCCCGCTCTCGGTCCAGAGGCGCCAGCAGGTGCCGGGGGCGGTGCGGCCCGCGCGGCCGCGCCGCTGGTCGGCCGAGGCCCGGCTGATCGGCTCAAGCCCGAGGGTGCCGATGCCCCGCTCGGCATCGTAGCGCGCGACCCGGGCCAGCCCCCCATCGACCACGTGGCGGATGCCGTCAATGGTGACGGAGGTCTCGGCCACGTTGGTCGCGATGACCACCTTGCGAAGCGGGTTCGTGGCGAAGGCGAGATCCTGATCCTCGGGGGAGAGTTCCCCATGGAGCGGGATCAGGGCGACCCGCTCGGTGAGTCGCGCGGCCCGCAGGGCGTTGATCGTCCCCTGGATTTCCCCCATCCCGGGCATGAAAACGAGGATGTCCCCCTCGGCACCCGAGGAGATGATCGCCTCCACGGCATCCGAGGCCTGCTCGGTGACGGGGCGCTCATCCGGCACGTCCAGGTATCGGACCTCGACCGGCCAGGAGGTTCCCTCCGAGACCACGATCGGGCACCCTCCCAGGTACGCTGCCACTGGCTCGGCGTCGAGGGTGGCCGACATGACCGCGATCTTCAGGTCAGGTCGCGTGGTCTCCTGGAGTCGCTTGGCGAGGGCCAGGGCGACGTCGCTCAGGAGATTCCGTTCGTGGAACTCATCGAAGAGCAGCGCCCCGATGTCCTGCAGCCCGGGGTCTTCCTGAAGACGGCGGAGCAACACCCCTTCCGTCAGGAACGAGATGCGGGTCCCGGGGGCGGTCCGGTCGTCGAACCGGACCTGGTAGCCGACCTCCTGCCCCAGGGGCGTTTGCCGTTCCCAGGCGACGCGTGCGGCGACGGTCCGCGCGGCGACGCGACGGGGTTGCAGGACCACGACCTTCTTCGGGCCGGCGAGCCCGCCGTCCAGCACCATCTGGGGCACCTGGGTGGTCTTGCCCGATCCTGTGGGGGCGACCAGCACCAGGCGGTTCCCGGATTGCAGTGGCCGGATCAGGGCCTGGTGGACATCCCAGATCGGTAGCTCGCGACCAGTCATCGGTGCCGTGTGGGGGGGGAGTAGGGACTCGGCCGTTGTGGCGGAGGGTGGGGGAGGCAGATGTGGGACTAGCTGCCGCTGCGGGTCGAGAGGTACAGCAGCACCACGGCCACGAGGCTGGCGATCGCCATCACCCCATTCGGCATCAGCTTCTTGCTCCGGGCGAACCGGCCCCCGAAGAAGACAACGAGGAAGCCAATGATCCAGAGGGCGGCCACCAGCGGAAGGACCTTGAGGGCGCACAGCAGCAGCGGGGCGGCGAACAGGCTGGAGGCAATGAGCGAGGCCTTGCTGCGGGCCTTCAGGAAGCCCATTAGCCCGCCGGCTTCGAGCAGGAGGATGTAAACCCAGAGGACGATGTAAGCGTTCATAGTGTCGTTATACGGGGCGGGAGGGTAGCGGCCGGGAGCGGATGAGGATATTGATTTCTTTGCCTTCTGGGCGGGGCCATCGGTTGACCTTGGAGCTGTGTGGCCCGATCCGCCGTCACCCGGTTTTGATCACACTCGGGCGGGAGGGGGCGGAGTCTTCGCCTGGAGCGCGTGCCGCAGGGCCGTCAGCAGGCGGTCCTCCGCGCCGGGGCCGACCCAGCACCAGTCGCCGAGGTTCGTGTCGTGCTCC
>DMJJ01000130.1 GCA_003452185.1 Verrucomicrobiales bacterium
CCCCCACTACGGCGAGCGATGGGGGCGATACTGGCTCGACGTGGCCCGGTATTCGGACACCAAAGGCCAGTTCAACCGGCGCCGGGAGACCTCCATTTATCCCTACGCCTGGACTTATCGGGACTACGTGATCGACGCGTTCAACAGCGACAAGCCGTACGACCAGTTCATCCGGGAGCAGCTGGCGGCCGACAAGCTGCAGCGGGGACGTGACAATCATCCGTTGGCGGCGCTTGGATTCCTGAGCCTTGGTGACCATTTCAACGGGAACGCGAACGACGTGATCAACGACCGGATTGACGTCGTCTCCAAGGGCTTTCTGGCCCTGACCGTGACCTGTGCCCGGTGCCACGATCACCGGTTCGACCCGGTCCCGCAGTCCGACTACTATTCGCTGCACGGGATCTTCGCCAGCACGACCGAGTCCCCGGCGAAGCCGCTCCTCTCGGGATTCGACACCAACACCCCGGCCTACTCCGAATACCTGCGCGACCGCTCGGACATTGAGGCCCGCAAGGTGGAGGTCAGCTCGAACCTGATCGCCACGGTGTTCGGCGACTATCGCCGCCTTGCCGGGGTTTACCTCTTTGCCACCACGATGGCGCCGAAGGACCAGGACCCGTACCTGAAGAAAAACGGGGGCGATCCCGACCTGGTGAAGAACTGGCAGCAGCTCATCCGGATTGGGAGCCGGCGCGACCTCGGGGTGTTCCGGCTCTGGCAGGCGTTGCAGCGGATCCCCGCAGCCCGTTTCCCTGAACAGGCCCGGCGGATCCTGGCCAACCTCAACAAGGACGAGCGGACGCGCAACCTGCCGCAGCCCTTCCTCGACATTTTCTCCGGCCAGCAGCCGAGGACCCTGGCCGAGGTGGCGTCGCTTTACGGATTTTTGTTCGCCCGGGCCGATGCGGCCTGGCAGGCGCAGCTCCTCAACTTCGTCGGGGATGTGGCGGCCAACATGGCACCAAACCGGGCGAAGGTCCGGTACTTCGGCCTTCGGGAACAGGCCGACCGCCTTGATCTGGTGCATGATGGGGCTCCCCCCAGGGCGATGTTGATGGTGGACACCCCGGCTCCCAAGGACTCACCGGTCTTCATCCGCGGGGAGTCGGACAACCCCGGGGCCGTGGTTCCCCGCCGCTTCCTGGAGATCCTCTCCGGCCCGAGCCGCCCGGCCTTCACAAACGGGAGCGGGCGGCTGCAACTGGCGCAGGCCATCGCCAGCCCTGCGAATCCCCTGACCGCCCGGGTCATGGTGAATCGGATCTGGGAGCATCACTTTGGGGAGGGCTTGGTGACCACCCCGGACGACTTCGGAAACCAGGCCTCTCCTCCCAGCCACCCTGAGCTCCTCGACTGGCTCGCCTCCCGGTTTGTGAAGGAGGGATGGTCGATCAAGAAGCTTCATCGGCAGATCCTCCTCTCGAACACCTACCGGCAGGGGAGCGATCCGGATCCCGCCTACGCGACGAAGGATCCCGCCAACCGATATCTTTCGCACATGACCGTCCGGCGGCTCGAATTCGAGCCGCTGCGGGACTCGATCCTCTACGCGAGCGGGAAGCTCGACCTCACCGTCGGGGGGAAACCGGTCGACTTGAGCGAGGGGACGCACAAGTCGGATCGCAAGGGAGCGGCGATGCTCGAGCGATTCGCCCGCTACCGGCTCTCCACGGCGGAACGCCGGAGCATCTATGGCTTTATCGACCGTCAGGACCTCCTGGAGGTCTTGAACACCTTCGACTTCGCGAACCCGTCGCTTTGCTCCGGGAAGCGGTACGAAACCACCGTGCCCCAGCAGGCCCTTTACCTCATGAACAGCCCGCTCGTGGTGGAACAGGCGCGGAACATCGTCGAGCGGCCCGACTTCAGGGCCACGGCCGGGGAGGAGGAGCGAATCCGGTTCCTTTACCAGCTGCTGTTCCAGAGGCTGCCCCTCGCCGACGAGCTTCAGCTTGGGAAGTCATTCCTGGCCCAGTGGGTGCCGTCGGAGCTCGGAGACGGGGCACAGCCCCAGGCTGCGGGGCAGGTTCGAAAGCGGCAGCGCGACGGGGCCGGGCCGGGGGGGAAGGCCTCCCCCAAGCCACTCGGCTCCTGGGCCGAATACGCCCACGCCTTGCTGATGACCTCCGAGATGTCGTTTGTCCGCTAGCTCCCCCAGGCAGGTCACCTTCGTCGCCCCTCCCAGGGAGCAGGGATAATTGGAACCGGGTGAGGAGGTCCGCCCCCGCCTCCCCTGCAGCCCACGTCACCGCGCCACTATGCTTCAAATGGGAAACCTGCGAGTCGGTTGCAGGCCAACCACCCCCCGGGCCAGGTGACGCTCCGGTGGTGGGGTCACGCCCAGGAGGGGCGATTGGGTTTGCCATCGGCTGCGTGGGACGCATTCTTTCGCCCATATGATGACTCTGCTCGTCGGCACCAACCGTCCCGGTAGCAACTCCCGAAAAGTGGCCCGCCAGATCGAGCTGCTGTATGCCGAGCTCAAGCTGCCCATCCAGATGATCGACCTGGCCCATCTGCCCCCTTCGATCTTTGACGCCACGTCTTACGGAGAGAAGCCTGCCGCCTTCCGGCCGTTCAGCGACGCAGTGTTGAACGCCTCCGGCCTGATCGTCGTGACGCCCGAGTACAACGGCGGCCTCCCCGGGGTGCTCAAGTACTTCATCGACATGCTCAAGTTCCCCGAGAGCTTTGAGCGCCGTCCGGTTTGTTTTGTCGGCGTGGCCGCGGGGATCTGGGGTGGGCTCCGGCCGGTGGAGCAGCTTCAGGCGATCTTCGGATACCGCAACGCCCACATCTACCCCGAGCGGGTCTTCATCCCGGGGGTTGGCGACCAGTTGGATGCCGACGGCCGGATCAAGGATCCCGAGCTCCTCGGCCGCCTCCGGAAGCAGGCCCAGGGGTTCGCCCAGTTCGTGGCGGCACTCCGTCGCTGAGGATCTCCCGGCCTGCGTCTCCTCTCACGATGCTCAACCCAGATTCTCTCCACTCCCCACACGTATGATTCAGGTAGGATTCATCGGACTCGGCTACATGGCGGCGACCCACCTCCAGGCGTTCCGGCAGGTGCAGGGGGGGCGCGTGGCCGCGCTCTGCAACCCGAGCGGGCGTCACTTGGATGGCGATTTCACCTCCGCCCTCGGCAACCTTCCCGGCCAGGAGCCGCTCCGATGGGACATGACCGGGGTGAAGGCCTATCGCGACGTGGCCGCGTTCCTGGCCGACCCATCGATTCAGGTGGTCGACATCTGCGCCCCGACCCACGCCCATCACGAGATCGCCCTCGCGGCGTTGAGGGCAGGGAAGCATGTCCTTTGCGAAAAGCCGCTGGCGCGAACCTCCGCCCAGGCGCGGGAGATGGCGGCCGAAGCCGCCCGGGTGGGGCGGCTCCTGATGCCGGCCATGTGCCTCCGATGGTTCCCAACCTGGGCCTGGCTCAAGGAAGCCATCGCCAGCGGCCGTTATGGGAGGGTGATGGGGGCCCAGTTTCGGCGCGTGGCCCAGCCTCCGGCCTGGGGGCAGTCGAATTTCCTGAACGGCGAACGGTCCGGAGGGGCCCTCCTCGACCTGCATATCCATGATGTCGATTTCGTCCAGTATTGCTTCGGGCGGCCGAAGTCGGTGTTCTCAACCGGGTTCACCAAGGTGAGCGGGGCGATCGATCACGTCCTGACCCAGTACGAGGTGGAGGGGGGGGCTGCCGTGAGCGCCGAGGGGAGTTGGGCCATGACCGGGGGCTTCGGCTTCAACATGTCCTATAACGTGATCTTTGAGAGGGCCACGGCCGACTATGATCTTTCGCGCGGGGAGTCGGCCCTCAAACTCTTCGTTGAGGGGGCCCCGGCCGAGGTGCTCAAGCCGACCGGGATCGATGGCTATGCCGGAGAGATGCAACACCTTCTGGATTGTGTCCGGGAGGGCCTTCCCCTCCGGGGGGTGACCCCGGCCGAGGGGGTCTCGGCGCTGGAGATCTGCGAGGCTGAAGAAAAATCAATCCGCACACGTCAGATCGTCTCGTTACGCACGGAATGACTATGAAAACCAGCGCGCTGAAATGGATCGTGGCCCTCGGTTCGGCCCTCTGCCTTTGGTTCGCCTTCCACGCGGATGCCGCCGAAACCCCCAAGGCCGGGGCCAAAGCCCCTCCCGTCGAGGGCAAAAACCAGGATGGCAAGGCTTGGAGCCTCTCCAAAGCCCTGAAGCACCATGTGGTGCTGCTTTACTTCTATCCCAAGGATGACACCCCCGGATGCACCAAGGAGGCGTGCGGGCTCCGTGACCGGATGGGCGACCTGAAAAAGGATGGCGTCGAGGTGGTCGGGGTGAGCGTCGATTCCGCCGAGAGCCACAAGGCGTTCATCGCGAAGCATCACCTCAATTTCGACCTCCTGGCCGACACGGAGGGCAAGATCACCGACGCATTCGGGGCCAAAATGCCCGACAAGAACCTCTCCCGCCGCGTCAGCTTCCTGATCCGCAAGGATGGCACCATCGCCCACGTGACCGACAACCGGGATGCCTCGATTCATCTCGTCGAGGTGAATCGAGGCATCCCGGTTGTCGGTCACGTGGGCGAT
>DMJJ01000540.1 GCA_003452185.1 Verrucomicrobiales bacterium
GCCCTGGGGGCGGATGACGGGGCCATCGACTGGATCCCGGCGCTGCACGACGTTCACCGGATGCCGGTCACGCCCGTCGAGCCGGCCCACTCGCCGGGGAGCCCGGCGTTTGTCTTCTTCTCCCGGGCCCCGGGGGCCCTGGGTGGCATGCATGTCGTGTCCCACGCTGCAATGGCGAACGCCGTCGATTGGTCGATCCGCCAGTTTCAGTTCACCCCGGAGGATCGGCTCCTGCTCTCCGCCCCCTCGACCTGGGGGCCGTCGGTGCAGGATCTCCTCTCGGCGCTGGCGAGCGGGGCTGTCGTGAGGCTGGCCACCGAGGGGGAGGTGGTCGATGGGGGACGGTTGCTTCGACTGATCGATCAGGAGCCGGTCACGATCTGGGCTTCGGCACCCTCGTATCTCGCGCGGTTGGTCCGTGGGGCGGTGGCGCGAAAGCCCTCGGCCCCGTCGCGGCTGCGGCTGTTTCTGCTGGGCGGCGAGCCGCTCCCTTCCCAGCTGATCGAGGGGCTGCGGTCGCAGTTCCCCGCGGCGGGCGTGGTGGAGCTTGGGACCTCGGCACATCTTCCGCTCTGGCTCAACGCTTCGCGCGTGGGGGAGTCTGCCGCCTCGTATCCAGCGGCGGTCTCCCCGACGAGGCTTCTTCAGAACACGGAGTTCCTGGTGCTGGATCCGGAAGGACAGCCTTGTCCGATCGGGGTCCCCGGCCGTCTTGCGGTTCGCGGCACCGGGCTGCCCTGGCCGACCCAGCCGGCTGCGTCGGCGGAGCCCGACTCAGGGCTGGTGCCGGGCGGGGGCGGATGCCTCACGGGGGATCTTGCCCGGTGGTGTCCCGACGGGACGCTTGAGCTCCTGGGGCGTGCGGATGCCCGCGTTCAGCGGGGTTCGCTGATGGTCGACATTGACATGCTGGAGGCGGTGTTTGGGGCGCATCCCGGCGTGGATGAGTGTGCCGTGGTGACCTGCCCTGACGAGGGGGGAGGGGTGCGTCTTGTGGCCTACGTGGTCCCAAAATCCGTGGCCGATCCGGCGGAGTGGCGGCAGTACCTGGCCATCCACCTCCCTGCCTGGATGCTTCCAGACGAATTCCATCCCGTGTCGGAGCTGCCGCTCGACCTGGAGGGGCGGATTGACCGGGTCGCCCTTGGCGAAGCCGCCCAGTCAGGCATTCTTCCCGCTTCCGAGGAACCTCGCCGGAAGGCCGCGTGAGGGGCCCCCGGCCCCGGACCCCTCGGTGAACTCGAGCCTGGGGTTTTCGTCGAGGTGGGCGCGGATCTCCGCGATGAGCTGTGCCCCGAAATCCCTCATCTTTTTCTCCCCGACCCCGCTGATCCGAAGCATCTCGACTTCGGTGACGGGGTAGCGTCGGGCCATGTGGCGGAGGGCGACGTCGGAGAGGATGATGTAGGCCGGCACATCCCGCTCGTCTGCGAGGCCCTTGCGGAGGCGGCGCAGCCGCTCGAACAGCGCCTCGTCGCATTCGATGTCCCCCGGGGTGTGATCCCTCCCGCGGGGGCGGGAGTCGCTCGAGGCGGCGGCCGTGCCCCCGTCGCCGCGGGTGGCGAGCGGGCGGGCCATCTCCACGGGGGTGCGGGCCCTGAGGGCCTTCATCCCGAGGTCGGTCACCTCCACAACGCCGAATCGGGAGGCATCCTGGCTCAGGTACCCAAGGCGCACGAGCTCCCGGCCGATGACCCCCCATTCGAGCCGCGAGAGGTCGCGGCCGATTCCGTAGGTGGAGATCCGGTCGTGGCCCCAGTCGCGGATCTTCTGGGTGGCGGCTCCCGTGAGCACCTCGATCACGTGGGTGAGCCCGGTGCTGAAGTTGTTCTGCTCCCGGATCCGGTAGACGCACGAGAGAAGCTTCTGCGCCGGGATGGTGACATCCCAGCGCGCGCGGGGGGTGATGCAGTTATCGCATGAGGAGCAGTTCTCCTCCGGGTACAGCTCGCCGAAGTAGCCCAGCAGGGTTCGCCGGCGGCAGCCGTGGCTCTCCGCGTAGTGGGACATGACACGGAGCTGATCGCGTGCGATGGCCTGCTCGCGCGGATCGGGCTTCTGCTCGATGAACCGCTCGCACTTGACCACATCCCCCGGGCTGAACAGGAGCAGGCATTCCCCGGGGAGCCCGTCCCTCCCGGCCCTCCCTGTTTCCTGATAGTAGCCTTCGAGGTTCTTTGGCAGGTCGTAGTGAACCACGAACCGGACGTTGGGCTTGTTGATGCCCATGCCGAAGGCGATCGTCGCGCAGATCACCTGGATCTCGTCCCGGAGAAAGCGCTCCTGGTTGCGGGCGCGGTCGGCGGCCTCCATGCCGGCGTGGTAGGGGGCGGCCTGAATCCCGTCGGCCCGGAGCTTGGAGGCAAGCCCCTCGGCCCCCTTCCGGCTCTGGCAGTAGACGATCCCGGCCTCCTTGCGCCGGGCCCGGGCGAGGGCCAGCACCTGGTCGTAGCCCGATTGCTTGAGGGCCACCCGGTAGGAGAGGTTCGGGCGGTTGAAGCTGGCGACAAAGCGGGCCGGGTCGCGCAGCTTGAGCTGGCGGAGGATGTCCTCCCGGACCCGCTCGGTGGCGGTCGCCGTCAGGGCCATGAGGGGGGCGGCGGAAAACCGCGCCTTGAGCTGGGCCAGCTGGCGATACTCGGGCCGGAAGTCATGTCCCCATTCGCTGATGCAATGCGCCTCATCGATCGCGAAGAGGGAGGGGTTCCACCGGGCGATGTCGTCGAGGAACCCGGGGAGCATCAGCCTCTCGGGGGCGACGTACAGGAGCTTGTAGTCCCCCTGGTGCAGCCGCTGGATGCGGGCGCGCGCCTCCTCGGGAGAGAGGGAGGAGTTGAGAAACGTGGCGGCGACCCCGGCCGAGTTCAAGGCATCGACCTGGTCCTTCATCAGGGCGATGAGCGGCGAAACGACGACGGTCAGCCCCGGGCGGACAATGGCTGGCAGCTGGAAGCAGAGGGACTTCCCGCCCCCCGTGGGAAGGAGCGCGAAGACATCCCGTCCCCCGAGCGCCTCCCGGATGATCTCCTCCTGGAGGGGACGAAACGACGTGAAGCCGAAATACTGGCGGAGGGCTGATACAACCCGGGAGAACTCCTCACTCATGGCGGGCGGGTTATCGCCTGACGCGCGGCGGGAGTTCAACAGGAAAGTGGGGCCGCATCGCCCGGGATGGGCCTGGGCGGGGTCGCGTCACGGAGTGGTTTCACGCGGCGGCTGTGGCTCGGGGATGGGCGGGGGGAAGAAGGCCCGTGTGATCTGGCGGGCGAACCGGATGCCGAGCTGGCGGACGCCGGCCTCGTTGAAGTGGTCGCCGTCGACACGCCGAAACTCCGGGCCCAGGTCATCCGTCTGCGGCCCGTCGTAGGTGAAGGGGACGGTCTCCAGGACGGTCTGGGCCCCCCGGTCAATCCGCTCCTTCCGTCGCTGCATCTCGACGGGACCGATCTTTTCGGCGATCCCGGGATCATAGGCGTCGAAGCCGATGACCCAGGGAAGATTCGGGATCCCTGCGTCGGCCCGCGCGCGGGTGATCAGCCGCCGGAAGTTGTCGCTGAAGACCTCGGTGGTGGGTCCCTGGTTAAGGTCGTTCTCGTTCCCGAACCAGATCAGGGCCCGGATACCGGTGTAGGGAATCCAACGCTGGAGGGTGGTGCGGCAGGCGGCGTAGGAGGAGTCTCCCGAGGAGGGGTTTTCAGCCACCGTGCGCCACCGTTCCACGGTCGTACCCCCGATGCCCGTGGAGATGATGAGCACGGGGACGTGGAGCTGGCGGACGAGGACATCCCCCACCGCCGGCCAGGGGGAGGCCCGCCGGGCGTCCCCGGGGCGGAGGGGATCGTCTGCGTGCCGGAAGGCGAGGTGCTCGGGGGGCGTGGTGCTCCAGTCGATGCAGGTGGCCACGCGATCCTCCTCGGCCTTGCCCGGGCGGTCCCCCTGGAAGTTGGAGCAGAACGAGTGGCCGGCCGCGACAAACACCTCGCCGACTCCCACCTTGGAGACCGTCCCTTCGGCCACCACGCCTCCGGCGGCATCCAGGGCCCGCACCGTCACGGTGTACCATCCGCCGGCGGGCGCCTCCAGCCAGGCGTGGAACTCCCGGCTTGCCGGCCGCGCGATCTCAACGAACTCCGAGGATCGACCGTCCACCCTCTCGCGGTACCCGGGAGCCAGGGTCACCTTCGCCTCAAGCCGGGAGACCGGCGCAGCGGCCACCCCGTGGATTGGAATCCGGGAGCTGTTTGCCGGCGAGCGCTGGAAAACAGCGTACGGCATCGGGGAGGAGAGCTTCAAGGGCTCGGCCGCCCCAAGCCCCGCGGCTGCCAGCCATGCGGCTGCGAGCGCGGGCAGATGGAGCCAGACGGTGTATCGAGTGTTTTGCATGCGTTCTGGTGCGGCAATGTGCCGCTGCAACCAAACACGCTCGGATCGTCGGCGTCCAGCCCCGAGAGAGCGCTTCCTCATGGCGACCGGTCATCCATCGCCCGTCGGGCGAGTGGCGCCCCCTCCTGGTGACCGGCCTCGATCGGTGTGATGCCGACTGGGGCGACTCGGGATGGAATCACCTGGTCCATCTCCCTCCCGAACGGGCCTGGAGGGCGGACTGACGGGTAGCCCGGGTTCGTGCCTCGAGGGTTTTTTCTGCGAGCAGCGTTGGGAAGAAGAGCCGCGGCCACGGCGTGGAGAACGCCAGCGCCGCCGCCTCCTCCGCGGCCCACCGATAGCGGGTCCGGACCTGGGCATCCGGCGCCTCTGCCAGGAGGACTGCGAGCAGCTGTTCCTTCAGCCGTCCAAGCTCCTCGGGCGGTTCCTGGAGGAAGGAGGCCTCCGTGGCCCGCTCCGGCTCCCACCTTCGATACGGTTTCTCAGTTGTCATACTCGTTGTTTCCTTCAGTTCACGACACTCACATTCACACCCATATCCAAACCTACGGCTTTCGGCCCGCGCTTCTTTCAACGCGCCCCCGCGCGTCGCTGGACCGGGTCAGGGCCGTTGAAAGCAGAACCCCACGACTGCCTGGCAATCGTGGGGTTCCGAAAATCAGACTGGTCTGTCGATCAGCCGAGAACCTCCACGTGCCGACCCGCGTGCGGGTGGCGGCAGCCAAACGTCATCCTGCGCTGGGCCAGCGGCAGGCTTACCCCCCACCGGGTTGCGGCGGGAGCGGCAGAGGCTACGATGTTCTGGGTGACGCTCTTCACAATGTCAGGTCCTTATATGGACTCTGGCATGCGGGGTGTCAAATTTTTGTTCCCGGGCGGACTGCACGGATTCCGGGCCGTGGCCCTCCCTCCGCACCCTCCTCCCCGCCAGTTGCCGCTTGCTTTCCTGGTGCCGGTTTTTACGCTGGCGCCATGGCGAAAACGCCCGCTGGAAAGAATCAGAAGCGGAAGATCCTCCTTGGCCTTGGGTTCGACTCCGATGGGCACAAGCGGGTGACCACCGGCTCCAATTTCGCGATGGTGGGCGGGAGCGAGGAAACCCATGAGGTGATGGTCGAGAAGGCGGTGAAGATCAACGAGAAGCTCTCGGCCCGTGGGAAGCAGCTCGAGGAAGTTAGCCGCGAGGAGTTTGACGACATCGCCCACGAGGTTGGCCTCCGCCCGGTCCAGCGTCCCGGGCATGGGACAAACTGACATCGGCTTCCCCCGGGCCCGACCCTGTCCGGCGGCCCCCTCTGCCGGGGGGGCAGGACCCTCCTTTCCCCCCGTGACGGACTGTTAAGCCTCCGCCCCTGAGGACGATCACATGGACGTGCTCGAACTGGTCATTGCAGCCACCTTCACCGCGGAACCGGTGGAGTCGCCCCTGGCGTTTTGGCTCAACAAGTTAGGATGGGGACAATCCATCCGGTTCGCGCCTTTCAACCAGGTGGTTCAGGAGCTCCTCGATCCGGGTTCACTGTTCGCTCGAAACCGGTCCGGAGTGAATGTCGTCCTGGTGCGGCCTGAGGATTGGGTCCAGGGGCTCGCTCCGGGGGAGGTCGAACAGCGGATCCGGGCCGCCGGCGGCGAGTTCCTCCGCGCCCTGCGGGGAAGCATTGATCGGTTGGCGGCCCCCCTGATCGTGGTGGTCGCACCGGGGCGGTTGGCCACGCCGGGCTCGATTCACGGGACTGCGGAGACGGAGTTGCTCCGGGAGCTGAACGTCTCGCCTGGGGTGCAGGTGATCGGGCCGCGGGAACTTGAGTCGTGGTATCCGGTGGAGGAGCGATTTGACCCGGAGGCCGAGGCGCAGGGGCGTATCCCGTTCACACCGGAGATGTTTGCGGCCCTCGCGACCGCGATCGTCCGGCGGGTCCGTGCCCTCCGTCAGCCCGCGATCAAGGTCATCGTCGTCGATGCAGACCAGACCTTGTGGGGAGGGGTGGCCGCCGAGGATGGGCCGCAGGGGGTGCGGTTCGAGCCGGGGCACCTGGAGCTCCAGCGTCGGTTGCTCCGGCAGGCGGAGGCGGGGCGGCTCCTTTGCCTTTGCAGCAAGAATTCCGAGGCGGACGTGTGGGACGTGTTTGACCGCCGGAGCGGTGAGATGCCGCTGCGCCGTGAGCATTTCATCGCCTCGCGGATCAACTGGGAGCGGAAGTCGGTGAACCTCCGTTCCCTGGCCCTGGAGCTCAACCTGGGCCTGAGCAGTTTCCTCTTTCTGGACGACAACCCGGCCGAGTGTGCGGAGGCTCGTGCGGGGTGCCCCGGGCTCACTGCGGTCACGCTGCCGCCCGAGGCGGCTGGCTTCGGCCCACTCCTCGACCATGTCTGGCCGCTCGATCTTCTGCGGGTGACGGAGGAGGATCGCCAGCGGAGCGCCCTTTATCGGCAGGCGCTGCTGCGGGATCGGCTCCAGAAGGAGACCCGGAGCCTCGGGGAGTTCATCGAGGGGCTGGGGCTCGAGGTCGGGATCCGGGAGATCGATGCCTCCAACCTCTCCCGGGTGGCGCAGCTCACCGAGCGCACCAACCAATTCAACGCCACGACGCGACGACGGAGCGAGTCGGAGATCCTCGCATTTCTCCGTCGCGAACGGTGCGGCGGGTTCGCGGTCGAGGCCCGCGACCGGTTTGGGGAGTACGGGATTGTGGGCGTGGTGTTGCACGAGGGGAGTGGCGATGCCCTGGTGCTGGAGACGTTCCTCCTGAGCTGCCGCGCCCTGGGGAAGGGGATCGAGCACAAGATGGCGGCCGCGGCGGGCCGGCGCGCCGTGGAGCAGGGGTTTGCGAAGGTCGAGATTCCCTTCCTTCCCTCCAAGAGGAACCAGCCGATGCGCGATTTCCTCGAATCACTTCCCGCGGAGTCCCGTCCTGGGGAATCGCCCGCCCTGGTTTTCCGCCTGGGGGGGGTCGATGCGTCCGGGCTCCGCTACGACCCGGCAGCCTTGCGTAGCCCGACGCCCCTCCCGGCCCCTTCTCCCACAACGCGTATTCCGGAGCCGGCTGCGCCCACGCCCGCGCCCGAGTGGGTGAACTGGATCGCCCACGAGATGAGGTCTCCCCGAAGGATCCTCGAATCGATGGCCGCCTCCGGCCGGCGCCCGCGACCGGCGGTCTCCTCGCGGCTGGAGCCGCCGGCTTCGGGCGCCGAGGCTTACCTGGCCCGCCTCTGGTCCCGGGTGCTGAATCTGGAGCAGGTGGGGGTGAACGATGATTTCTTCGAGCTCGGGGGGACATCCATCCTCGGTGTCTACCTGGTGAACGACCTTCAGCGCCGGATGGGGGAGCATCTGCATGTGGCGGTATTGTTCGAAGCTCCCACCATCCTGTCGCTGGTCCGGCTGCTTCGGGCACGACATCCGGGCAGCGTGGGAAGGCTCGGGGAGGAGCCTTCGACCCCGGAGGCCGGGGGGGGGAGGGGGACGGTTTCCTCCGGCGACCCCGTGGGCGGCGACCAACGCGATGCTCCGGTCTCCTTCGCGCAGCAGAGGCTCTGGTTCCTTGACCAGCTTGAGCCCGACAACTGCGTCTACAATGTTTGCCGGGCCCTGCGGCTCCGGGGGGCTCTCGACCTGGGTGTCCTGGAGGAATGCCTGAGCGGGCTGGTGCGGCGGCATCCGGCGCTTCGCACCACGTTCACCAGCCGGGAAGGGACCCCGCGCCAGAGGGTTTCCCCGCCGACGGAGATCCGGCTTGTCCCTGTTGCGGCCTCGGCCGAGAGGCTCGAGGGGCTCCTGGTGGTCGAGGGGCGGCGTCCTTTCGACCTGGCTGCCGGGCCCTTGTTTCGCTGCTCCCTGTTCCGGCTCTCCCCCTCCGAGCATGTCCTCCAGTTGGTGATGCACCATGTCATCTCCGATGGCACGAGCATGGGGGTCCTGTTCCGGGATCTGACCGCCCTGTACAACAGTCGGATGGCCGGGGGCGGGGGGGAGGTCCTGGCATTGCCCCCCCTGACCTACATCGATTTCGTCCTGTGGCAGCGGGAGTGGTTTGACGGAGCCCGGCTGAAGAGCGAGGTGGACTACTGGCGTCATCAACTGGAGGGTGCCCCGCCGCTGCTGCCCCTGCCGGCTGATCGCCAGCGACCTCCGGTGCAAACCTACCGAGGCGCCCTCGTCCCCCTCTCCCTCCCGTCCGACCTGGTGGCGGCGGCCGAGCAGCTCAGCCGTGGTGAGAAGGTGACCCTGTTCGTGACGCTGATGTCGGCCTTCAAGGCCTTGCTTCACCATTACACCGGGATGGAGGACCTGGTGGTGGGAACGCCGGTGGCGAACCGCCAGCGGCCGGAGCTCCAGGGGGTCGTCGGGTTCTTCGCAAACTCGCTTGCGCTGCGGACCGACCTGGGCGGGGATCCGACGTTCCGCGAGCTCCTCGCCCGTGAACGGTCGGTGGCGGCGGGAGCTTTCCTGCACCAGGACCTGCCTTTCGAGCGACTGGTGGAGGAGCTTCATCCCGAGCGGGACCTGGGCCGGAGCCCGGTGTTCCAGGTGATGATGGCGCTTCTGAATGATCCAGTCCCGTCGTTGAGGCTCTCCGGGGTGGAGGGGATCGAGGAGGTGGTGGTCGGCAACGGCTCCGCGAAGTTTGACCTTTTCCTTTCCCTGGAGCAGAGCGAGCAGGGGCTGCGCGGCTTCTGGGAATATTCGACCGACCTGTTCGACCGCGCCACCATCGAGCGCCTGGCCGGGCATTTCCAGACGCTCCTGCGAGGGGCGATCAGCAGCCCGGAGACCCGCCTCTCCCAGCTGCCCCTGCTCACGGAGGGGGAGAAGCGTCGCCTGATCGTGGAGCTGAATCAGACGGCCCGGGCTTACACCGGCCCGCAGCGGGTGCACGATTTCTTCGAGGCAGCCGTGGCCCGCGCCCCAGGGAAGCCGGCGCTCCTGTTCCCCGAGGGTCCCGAGGGAACGGGGGTCGGAGAGTGGAGTTACGGGGAGCTTAACGGGCGGGCCAACCGGCTTGCCCATCATCTCCGGGAGCTGGGCGTCGGCCCGGAAATCCTGGTGGGGGTCTGCCTGGACCGCGGTCCCGAGCTCGTGGTGGCCCTCCTGGCCATCCTCAAGGCGGGAGGAGCCTACGTGCCGATCGACCCGGGGTATCCCTCCCAACGCGTCGCCTTCATGCTGGAGGACACCCGGGCGCCGGTGCTCCTGACCCAGGAGGCGATCCTCCCCCGGCTGCCGAGGACCGGGGCGAAGGAGGTTTGTCTCGACAGCCCCGGGGTACGCGCGGTCCTTGCGCAGCTCCCCTCCGAGAACCCCGATCCCAGGTCCCGCCGCGCCCAGCCGGCGAACCTCGCCTACCTGATCTTCACCTCCGGGTCCACCGGGCGCCCGAAAGGGGTCGCGTTGGAACACCGCAACGCGGCGGCCTTTATTCACTGGGCGATGGAGGTGTTTCCCGCCGAGGAGTTGTCGGGAGTCCTGTTCAGCACTTCGGTCTGCTTCGACCTCTCGGTGTTTGAGCTCTTTGTGACTCTGGCGGCAGGGGGACGGGTGATCCTTGCCGAAAACGCGCTCGCCCTGCCGGGGCATCCGGCCCGGGGGATGGTCACCCTCATCAACACCGTGCCGTCCGCCATGGCGGAGCTCGTCCGGATGGCCGGGGTGCCTGACACGGTACGGGTGGTGAACCTCGCCGGCGAGCCCCTCTCGCGCGATCTGGTCCAACGAATCTATGCCGGGGGGGGAGTCGCGAAGGTGTACGATCTCTACGGCCCCTCGGAGGACACGACCTACTCGACTTATACCCTGAGGCAAGCCGACGGGCCGGCGACCATTGGCCGGCCGATTACCAACTCCCAGGCGTACATCCTGAACGCCCACCGGCAGCCGGTGCCCTTTGGGGTTCCGGGGGAGCTCTATCTCGGAGGGGCGGGTCTGGCCCGGGGCTATCTGAATCGTCCCGACCTGACCGCCGAGCGGTTCGTTCCAAACCCCTTCCGGGGCACCCCCGGGGCGTATCTCTACCGCACGGGGGACCTCGTCCGCTACCTGCCCGACGGGAACCTGGAGTACCTCGGGCGGATGGATCATCAGGTGAAGATCCGCGGCTTCCGGATCGAGCTCGGGGAGATCGAGACGGAGCTTCGACGGGAGCCATCGGTCCGGGACGCCGTGGTGATCGCACGGGAGGATATTCCGGGCGACAAGCGGATCGTGGCCTACATCGTCCAGCAGGACCTCGTGCAGCCGGGCCCCGCGGGCGGGGCGGGGGAGGGGGCATCGGAGGAACTTCAGCGGGAGCACCTCGCCCAGTGGCAGGCGGTTTGGGAGGAGACGTACCGCCATGCGAACGAGGCCCGGGATGCCCGGTTTAACGTCACCGGGTGGATCAGCAGCTTCACCGGCCTCCCGATCCCCGGCGATCAGATGCGGGAATGGGTCGAGACCACCGTGGCGCGAATCCTCGCCCTGAAGCCGCGCCGGGTTCTCGAAGTGGGGTGCGGGACCGGGCTGCTGCTGTTCCGGATCGCCCCCCATGTGGAGCGGTTCACGGGGGTGGACCTGTCGGCCCGTGTGGTCGAGGCCCTTCGCGGGTTCGTCGCATCGCTCTCGCCTCCGCTCCCCGGGGTGGACCTGCGGCAGGGGGCGGCAGACCGGCTCGAGGAGTGGGTCGCCCCCGGTGACTACGACCTCGTGGTCATCAACTCGGTGGCCCAGTATTTTCCCGGGGCCGATTACCTCCGGCGCGTGGTCGCCTCGGCGGTCCGGCTCGTGCGTCCGGGTGGGGCGGTGTTCCTGGGCGACCTCAGAAGTGCCCGGCTCCTGGAGGCGTTCCACGCCGCCGTGCAGCTCCAGCAGGCCCCGGCCGACCTCCCGATCCTTGAGCTGCGCCAGCGGATCCATCAGTTCCTGCAGCGGGAGCAGGAGTTGGCGGTGGATCCCGGGTTCTTCACCTCGCTTCGACGGGAGTTGCCCCGGATCTCGGACATCGAGGTGGGGCTCAAGCCCGGGGATTCCGACAACGAGCTGACCCGGTTTCGGTATGACGTGGTGTTGAGGGTGGCGTCGCCCGCGGCCGTCGGGCAATCCGCCCGCCTCCTCCCGGCTCTGCACGACTGGACCCAGGTGAGATGGAGCCTGGGGGAGATCCGCCGTCGTTTGGCGGAGGATCGTCCCGCCGCCCTGGGCATCGCCCGGGTGCCGAGCCTGCGGGTGGCCTCCGAGTGCCGGCTGGTTGAGTGGCTCTCCTCGGGGGATCTTCCTGCGACCGCCGGGGCGCTTCGGGAAGCCCTGGCCCAGGAGCATCGCGAGGGGTTCTCCCCGGGGGAGCTCATCCGCCTGGGGGAGGAGCTTGGCTACCGGGTACAGGTGCGCTGGAGTACGGGCGGCGGCGCCGCCGAGGTCGACGTTGTCTATTGCCGCGGGGATGAGGGGTTTTGTGGCGGATGGTTTGCGCAGCCAGGGGAACCCGGGATGCTGCGCCCGCCGGGCGTTTACGCGAACAATCCGCTCCAGGGGGTGTTCGCCCGACGGCTGGTGCCGACGCT
>DMJJ01000113.1:0-5610 GCA_003452185.1 Verrucomicrobiales bacterium
GTAGCGCAGGCTGCCCAGCCTGCTGTATCGCAGGTTGCCCAACCTGCGGAGCTGCTTGCGCAAGGGGGGCGTTGGATAAGGAAGGCGCGTTCCCTCGCGCCGGTGAGCGCAGCCGACTGGGGGGTCGGCGACGCAGCCGACAAGGCTGTCTGCGCTACGACGGCGCTACGCCCCGCACGACCTCGTTGCCTCCGGGGTGGGCGGGCCGTAAGCTCCGGTCGCATGTCGGATCTCACCCAGGACTGGGCGGCGGACATCGAGTGCGAGGTGCGCACCGATCCGGTGACCCTCGAGCTGTACTCAACCGACGCCTCGATCTACCGGATCCGCCCGGCGGCCGTCGCCTTCCCGCGGAGTGCCGCCGAGGCCTCCCAGGCGATTCGCGCCGCCGCCGCCGCCGGCATCCCCGTCACTCCGCGAGGGGCGGGAAGCGGACTGGTCGGGGGGGCCATCGGCGACGGGCTCGTGATCGATTTTTCACGGCACAACACCCGGATCTCCCCTCCGGATCTCGAACGACGCCGCGTCCGTGTCGGCGCCGGCGTGGTTCTCGATCAGTTAAACGACCGGCTCCGTCCCCACGGGGTCTGCTTCGGCCCGGATGTTGCCACCAGCTCGCGCGCCACTCTCGGGGGGATGATCGCCAACAACTCCTCGGGCTCCCACACCCCGGTCTACGGCACCACGGCGGACCACGTCTGCGGGCTCGAGGTGGTGCTGGCCGATGGGCGGATCGTCAACCTGGCGATCGAGACCGACCCGGCCCTTCCCGAGTTCCAGCCGCTGCGACAGCTCCTCACACCCCACGCCGGCGAGGTCGAGGACCGGTTTCCTGCAGGCTTTCTCAAGCGATGGCCCGGGTACGGGATCGATCGGTTTCTTCGGGAGCCGGCCCTCGCCAACCTGCTTGCGGGAAGCGAGGGGACCCTCGCGGCGATCGTCAGCGCGGAGCTCCGCCTCTCCACCCCGCCCCGGGAGAAGGGGCTCGGTCTTCTCTTCTTCGATTCCGTGGGGGAGGCGATGCAGGCGACGGTGGAGCTGGCATCGCTCCGCCCCGCGGCCGTGGAACATATCGACCGGATCCTCATGGACCAGACCCGGGGCCAGCTGCAGTTCCGGGCGGCCCGCGCCCTCATGGATCTGGATGCCCGTCCCGCGGAGGCCCTCCTGCTGGTGGAGTTTTTCGATGAGGTGGGGGAGCGGTTGGCCCTTCTGGAGAAATCGCGACTCGGAAGGCGTCGCCTCGCCCTGCGGTCGGCCTCCGAGATGGCGATGGTGTGGAATCTCCGCAAGGCCGGACTCTCCTTGCTGACCGGGTGTCCCGGCGCCGCCAAGCCAACGACCTGCATCGAGGACACTGCCGTGCATCCGGAGCGGCTGCCGGCCTACGTCTCCGCGCTCCAGGGGATCCTGCGCCCCCTCGGGGTGGAGGCCTGCTTCTACGGGCACGCCGCCTCGGGGCTGCTGCATGTCCGACCGGTGCTCGATCTTCACGACCCCGAGGGACTCTCGGCGCTCCGGAGGATCAGCGATGAGGTGTCGGCCCTGGTGAGGGAGTTCCGGGGATCGATCGCCGCGGAGCATGGGGTGGGGATCGCCCGGACGGAATACCTCGATGCCCACCTCGGCCCCCGTCTCGCCGAGGCCACCCGGGGCATCAAGCGAATCCTCGACCCCGGATCCCTGCTCAACCCGGGGAAGGTGGTTCACGACGGACGCTATCGCATCGACACGCATCTCCGGACGCCTCCCGGGGGGCTGCAGCACCTGCCGTTCGCCCCCGTGCTCGCCTACGCCGCCAAGGATGGCGCGTTCGCCCCCCATCTCGACCAGTGCAACGGGTGTGGGGGCTGTCGCAAGGGGGCTCCGACGATGTGTCCCACCTTCGTGGCGACGGGGGAGGAAGCGCTCTCGACGCGGGGGCGGGCGAACCTGATCCGCGCCGGGCTTGAGGGGCGGTTCCGGGACCCGGGGGCGGGGCTGTCCCCGGAGATGCTCGAGGCCGTCGGTCACTGCCTTGCGTGCAAGGCGTGCGCGACCGAATGCCCGTCGAATGTGAACATGGCGCTCCTCAAGGCGGAGCTCCTGCACGCGGAGCACCGCCGGTCGGGTGTTCCCCTCGCCGCCAGGGCCGTGGCCGGGGTGGGGCGCCTGGGTGAGCTGGCGTCGGTGGCGCCGGCGCTGGCCAACGCCTTTATCACGTCGCGTGCCGGTCGCTGGCTCCTGCAGCGCGCTCTTGGGATCGATCCCCGCCGTCCGCTCCCGAGCTTTGCCGGCGAGCGGTTTGACGATTGGTTTGCCGCTCGCGGATTGGGACGCCCCGGAGCTCGCGGCCCCGTGATCCTATGGGACGACTGTTTTGTGCGGCACAACGAGCCTGGCATCGGCCGGGCGGCCGTCCAGGTGCTCGAGGCGGCGGGGTTTGAGGTGCACCTCCTGCGGGAGCGGCGCTGCTGCGGACGTCCCGCCTTCAGCCAGGGGCTCCTGGACGAGGCGCGGCGGAGCGGCGAGGAGAATGTGGCGCTGCTGGGGGAGGGGCGCTGGGCCGGGATGCCGGTGCTGTTCCTGGAGCCCTCCTGCCACTCGATGTTTGCGGAGGATTATCGCGAGCTCGGAATCCCGGGAGCGGGACCGGTCGCAACCCGGGCCGTGCTGTTCGAGGCCTTCATCGCACGGCTGCTCGACCAGGAGCCGGAGGCGCTCCGGTTTCGCCCGGGGGTGGGGCGCGTGGCGATCCACGTCCATTGCCACTCAAAGGCGCTGGCGCCCACCAGCTACCTTCCCCGCCTGGTACAGCGGATCCCGGGTTCCTCCGCGACGCTCCTCAACACGGGGTGCTGCGGGATGGCCGGGGCGTTCGGGGCGACCGAATCCCACTACGACCTGTCGGTCGCCGTCGCCCGGCCCCTGGTCGAGGCGATTCACTCCCAGCCGGACGGGGCCCTGGTGGTTGCGTCGGGCACGAGCTGCCGTCACCAGATTCATCATTGCGCCGACCGGGCGCCCCTGCACATGGCCGAGCTGCTGGCCCGGTCGCTGGCTTGAGCGGGGGAGGGCGCCCCGATTTCATTTGATCGGGGCCGGGGGGTGGGATTCCATCCCGGCATGATGGACTGGCTTTCGCTCGCGCTCTCTCCCTCGGCAACCCCGGCCGCCGACGCGGCGCGTTTCTGGGCCGTGATCGGATGGGTTGGAAACGCCTGCTTCTTCAGCCGGTTCATGGTCCAGTGGTATGCCACGGAGCGGCGCGGGCAGGTCGTCGTGCCTGCCGCCTTTTGGTGGCTGAGCCTCGCCGGTTCGTTGCTGCTCCTCGCCTATGCCCTGTTCCATGGGCGCGACCCGGTGATCATCGCCGGGTACGCCTTCAACTGGATCCCGTACCTCCGGAACCTCGTCATTCATCGCCGCCAGGAGCAGGGGCTCCCGGTGTGCACCTCCTGCGGGCATCGGGCCACCGCCCCCTCCCCCTTCTGTCCCGCGTGCGGCTCCCGCCGGACTGCCGGGGCCTGAGCCTTCCCGCACCCCGCCCGCCTGGGGCTGGACCCCCGGGGGGACTCCCGTCGCGTTCCTCTTTTTGGATTTAAGCCCCCCCCGCCTCTGCCGATTGGAATCGAGCGGGGCCATGATCGAATATCGATTCATTTTTCAGGGTGGGCCGGCGCTGCGTTTCCAGGTTGAGCTGGACCGCGGGGCCGTTGATCCAGTGGAGTCCGGACCTCATGCCGACTGGGCCCGCCTTTGCACACACCAGTGCGCCACCTGCCCGCTGAAGCCCGCAGCCTCCCCGTACTGCCCCGCAGCGGTGGACCTGGAGCGGATCGTGGAGCAGTTCCGTGGCGTCCTCTCGTTTGAGAGCGTCCGGGTGGAGGTCGATACCCCCCAGCGGAGCTACGCCAAGACGTGCGATGCGCAGACCGGCCTCAGGTCGTTGATGGGGTTGGTGATGGCTACAGGGGCCTGCCCCTGGTTCCGGCAACTCCGCGCCCTGGCGGGCACGCATCTTCCCTTTGCCTCGATCGAGGAGACCTTGTTCCGCGTCGCCGGGAGCTACCTGATCCAGCAGTATTATGTGGCGACCGGGGGAGGGGAGCCGGACTTTGGAATGGTGAAGCTCTTCGAGCTTTATTCCGCGCTCTGGGAGGTGAACCAGACCTTCAAGCGACGCCTCGAGATGGCGTGCATGAGCGACGCGAACCTGAACGCCATCGGAGCCCTTTCAAGCATCTCGCAGGGCATCTCGATTTCCCTCCAGGACCAGCTGCAGGGGTTGAAGGAGCAGTTTGCCGGTCACCCGATCGGGCTTCCTGTGGCGTCGCCCGGACCGGTGCCGAGCCCGGCCCAGGAGCTCCGGGGCATCAGCCCGGAGGCCCTCCCCGGGCAGCCGAAGTCCCCCGTGCGGTCTCCCTGAGGCGCGGCCTCAGGCCTTACAGCTCCGCGAGGACTTCCTTCGCGTGCTCCTCGGGTTTCACCGTTGGCCAGATCTTCCGGATGTTCCCGTCGGGCCCGATCAGGAACGTGACCCGGTGGGTTCCCTTGTACTTGCGGCCCATGAACGTCTTCTCTCCCCAGACCCCGTAGGCCTCGACGAGTTTCTTTTCCTCGTCGGCAACGAGCGGGAAGGGGAGCTCGAACTTGGCGGCGAACTTCTCGTGTGATTTCACCGAGTCGGTGCTCACCCCGAGGACCACGGCCCCCTTTTTCTTGAACGCGGCGAACCCGTCCCGGAAAGCGCACGCCTCCTTGGTGCATCCCGGGGTGTCGTCCTTCGGGTAGAAGTACAGGATGACATTTTTCCCCCGGAGGGCTTCCAGCGAGAGGGTCTTCCCACCCGAGGCCGGGAGGGTGAAGAGGGGGGCGGGATCCCCTTCCTTCAGCTTGAGTTTCACGGCAGTTGCCATGCCGTGAGCGTGCGGGGCCCGGGGGGGATTATCAAGGCTTCTGAGGGTTGCTCGTCGGGCTGCTCCCGGCCTGCTGGATCCCATCCATGAGGTAGCGGACTCCCGCGCTCCCGGTCAGGATCGCCGTCACCCCGAGGAGCCACCCGAGCGGGGCGAGAGGCCACTTGAGCAGCGCCCAGCAGACGCAGGCCATCTGGCAGGCGGTGGCCACCTTGCCGTACCAGACCGGTCGCACGCGGACCCGGATGGAGAGGTAGTGGAGAACCGCCACCCCGATGACAATCACCAGGTCTCTCCCGAGCACGGTTCCCGTGTACCAAAGGGGAAAGCGGGGAAGATGCCCCTCCCGCTCCGGCCCCCCGAGCAGGATGACGGCCGAGGTGAGGAGAAGCTTGTCAGCGATTGGGTCGAGCAGCGCCCCGAGCTCGCTTCGCTGGTTGTATCGCCGGGCGATGTACCCGTCGAGGCCGTCGCTGATCGAGGCCAGGCCGAAGGAGAGGATCGCCAGCAGGCGGTGCCACTCCTCCCCCTGGCGGGCGTAGTAAAGGACCTGCACGATGAAGAACGGCACCAGCAGGATCCGGAAGATCGTGATCTTGTTGGCGGTGGTCATGGCGCTCGCCCCAAGACTGCGCCGCCAGCCCCTCACCGTCAATTCCGCGCGGGCCACGGGGACTGGTTGCCGCGAAAGAGCGCAGAGAACGCAAAAAGG
>DMJJ01000113.1:5942-6104 GCA_003452185.1 Verrucomicrobiales bacterium
ATAGAACACAAGGAACGCAAAAGGAGGGACCATTTCCTTTCGCATAGAGAACTCTCCGGGTGGCGGTGCTGCACCTTGCGCCCATCCCGAACCCCCTCTCGTCCCCTCTTTTGCGTTCCTTGTGTTCTATTGCGGTAAGCCAAGCCTGGCCCTCTATCGCGG
>DMJJ01000081.1 GCA_003452185.1 Verrucomicrobiales bacterium
GCCTTCTGCCAGCTGGGACGGTTTCACCAGATCGAGGTCGAGGACCAGGTGACCGCCTATCTGGAATGGCCCGGGGGGGTGACGGGGACCTTCATCACCTCGACCGGCGAGGCCCCGGGGACCAACCGGCTTGAGATCTCGGGATCCCGGGGCCGCCTGGTCCTGGAGAACGACCGGCTGACGTTCCTGCGGAATGCATGCGACCTGGTTGACTACAACCGGACGTCGAAGAGCGGGTTTGCGAAGCCTGAGATCTGGAGCGTCGAGATCCCCTTTGCAAACGCCCCGGCGCAGCATGCCACGCTGATGCAGAATTTCGTGGAGGCGATCCGCGAGGGGAAGCCGCTCCTCGCTCCCGGAGCCGACGGCGTCGGTTCGGTGGAGCTGGCGAATGCCATGCTGTACTCCTCGTTGACCGGGGGGACGGTCGAGTTTCCCCTAGATGGGGCTGCCTACGAGGCCCGGCTTCATCGCCTGATCTCCGAGTCCACGCTCCAGAAGAAGGTGGTGGAGGGGGGGACGGACGACTTCGCAAAGTCCTTCCGCCGCTAGCCCCGTCCCCGCTTCGGGTGGCGGCGGGGTGCCTGGAGGCCGGTTGCCGGCCGGGTCCCGGCCCCCCCCACGGACAGGCTCCGCTTCGCAGGGTCGGACAAGGCCCCCCCCGACCGCGAAGGAGAGGTTTGCTTCCCGACCCAAAGCAAGGCACCTTGAAGGGCATCCACCCTCCGGGCCGGGCCCGGCGAGGGGGGGCCGGGCGGGAAACACGAGAATCATACCTAGCGAGAAGGATCCACCATGCCTCAGGCCATCATGAATCCGGAGGACGTCCGGCGCTTTGCCGACGAGCTCAAACGGTTCAACGTCGACCTCCAGAACCGGATCGGCGCCCTCTCGGCCCGCTTCGCCGCCCTGGGGGACAGCTGGCAGGACCAGGAGCACGAAAAGTTCTCCGACGAGTTCAAGCAGACGATGAAGGCGCTCAAGAAGTTCGTCGACGTCTCCAACCAGCACGCCCCCTATCTGCTCCGCAAGGCCCAGCGGATTGAGGAATACCTCAACCAGCGCTAACTTTTTCCCGCCCCCCGCCGTCTGCTGGAACGAGCATGGCCAAGCCGGCACACATCACCTCGGTGGAGGCCCTGGAGGCATTCCGCACCGCGCTGATCAACTACGTCTCCCGGGCCCGCCCGACCCTCGAGGAGGTGAGCTCCGACGTTGCCCGCACCCGCGTCTGGATGGAAACCGACCAGCGTACCCACTGGGAGACCCAGCTCAAGAAGCGGCTCCGGAAGCTGGAGGATGCCCGGAACGCCCAGTTCTCGGCCCGGCTGATGGAGATGCCTGACTCGATGATGGCGGTCCACAAGGCGAAGCGGGAGTGCGAGGAGGCGGAGGGGAAGCTCCGTGCGATCAAGCATTGGAGCCGGCAGTTTGACGGGGTGATGCAGCCGTTGGTGAAGCAGATGGAGAAGCTCCAGACCCTTCTGGTCTACGACATGCCCCAGGCCGTGGCCTATCTCACCGAGACGATCAAGATCCTTCAGGCCTACGCGGAGGTTTCGCTTCCCGCCGGCGACGGGGGTGCGGGGCCGTCGCTCTCCGGGGGGGAGTCCGGGACGGCGGGCGGGGGGGGAGCCGACGGGGCCGCGGGAGGTGCTGCGTGAGCCTGGCCGGCCAGCGCTCCAGGATCGTCGGGCTGACGCGGGAGCTCGCCTCCCACTGGGAGCGAACCCGCGAGTCGTGGCGCGACGCCCAGGCACAGGAGTTCGAGCGGAAATATCTTGAGGAGATCCACTCCGGGGTCAGTGCGGCGATCGCCGCGATGGACCAGATCGACAAGCAGATCTCGAAACTAAGGAACGACTGTGGATAGCAATCCCGGGCCCTCCCAAGGGGTCAAGCTCATCGAGCGGCTGCGGGCCGTGGTGACCGAGTTTTCCACCCGCGAGGAGGGGCTTCTGGCGGAGTTTCGCACCCGGACTGCGACCCTGCGTCATCAGAGGGACACGGCGGTGGGGGAGGTGGAACGGCAGCTCGAGACTCGCCGGCAGCTGGCGGCGGGGGCCTTTGACTCCGCCACGGCAGCGGCCCGCACCCGCGGGGAGGCCCGGCGCGGCCGGATCCGCGAGGCCCACAAGGCGAGCCTCCGGCAGGCGGTCCAGCGGGCTGAGGAGGCCGAGGGGGGGCGCAAGTACAAGCTCCAGATGGACACGATGCAGGCCCGGAGGACGAGGGAATCGGACCTGGCCGCCTCGGACGCCGCCCTGGAGGCCTTCACCCTGCGGCTCCAGGAGGCAGAAACCCAGCTCCTCGATCTCGAGGCGATGGCGGTGGACGCGTTTCGCGGGTTTGGCGGGTTCCACCGGGGCCTGCGGGACCTCGTCGAGGCCGAGTTGCCCAGCCTCGACGGGTCGCCCGAGACCCTGGAGGAAGCGCTGCGCCGGGAGCTGGCAGCGGGACAGGGGCGGCTTCGGGAGTTCCGCCGCCGGATCCTCCCGCGGGTCTTCAATTATCTTCCGCTCTGGGGGGTGCTCCTCGCCTCCCTGTTCGGCCTC
>DMJJ01000125.1 GCA_003452185.1 Verrucomicrobiales bacterium
GTCTTCACCATGGCGATCCTTAGATCCCCATAGCGGTTTAAAGTACGGCCGGCCCATCCCCCGTGGCGTTCCTCCGCCCCCCGTGGCGGTTAGTTCTCGAAGGGGCGCGTAATGTAGGTGACGTCCCGCACCTTGGTGGCAGCCGCCAGCATCGCGGTCGAAAGGCTCGGGAAGGGGCGGAACCAGGGACTCAGGACATCGCTCCCACCCGGAAGCCAGAACTCCACCCCGTGCATTGCGTCGACCCGGAATCCGTTGTTCTCAATGGCCCGCCTCAGGAGCCGCGTGGTCCAGTCACGCACATGGCCGCTCCGGTATTTCGCCCCGAAGGCCGGCGATTCATTCATCAGCAGGCGTGCCAGGGTGTGGAGCGACCGGACGTTCGGGGTGGTGACCACAAGCGACCCGCCCGGGCGAAGCACCCGGTTCAATTCGCACAGGAGCCAGTCCGTATCGATGACGTGCTCGATCGTCTGGCCGCAGAAGACCAGATCGATCGACTGGCTCGGAATGTCGAGCGTGTCCGATGAGAGATCCTTGCACTGGTGGGCGACAAACCCGGCCTTCAACGCCAGGGGAGCAAATTGCGTCGAGACATCGATTCCGGTGATCTCATGCGACGCCGCGAACGGGGCGAGGAGATATCCGTCCGCACAGCCGACATCGAGTATCTTCCGGCGCCCCCCGGCCAACCGTTCCCCCAGGATCCGGCGGACGAGGCGAACTTGATAGTAGTCCCGCCCCCGCCATTCGGCGTGGGCCTGATCGTGGGCGCGATGCAGATCCGCAAGGTTCATCGTGTGGCCCACTACACAACCAGCCGAACGGCCGTGTTGCGAGCGGAAACTCTGTCCCCGGCCAGCCTCACCTCAGCGGGCCGGGGCGCTGCGCTCCAGGAAGGCCAGCAGGTCGGCCGCCTCCTGCGGGGTGAGCGGGGCGAGCAACCCCTCCGGCATGACGGAAAGCGCCGAGTCCCTCAACGATTCGATCTGCTTCAGCGGGATGACATGGTCGGTCAGAGTCTCATCCCGCAGGACCAGCGAACCCTCGGTCCGTGAGATGACGAACCCTGAGAGCTCGGTGCCGTCGGCCAGGGACAGGTTCCTCGTCTGGTAGCCTTGGGCGATCACCTTCGAGGGGTTGAGGATCTGATCCAGAAGCTGGGCCGGTGGATACTTGCGCCCCACGCCGGAGAGCTCCGGCCCAAAGGCCCGGCCCTCCCCCTCGCAGACATGGCACCGGCTGCACTGGGCAGCTCCTGAGAACACTCCCTTCCCCCGGTCGGGATCCCCCCGGATCGACAGGATCGTGGAGGGCTGGATGTCGCTCCCGAGTGTCTGGCGCCGCTGGGCCGGGGGGAGGAACCGCTGAAAGAGGTCCCGCACCAGGGCGTTGGTGTGCGCAAGGGCCGGGAGGGGCGGCGCCGCGACCTCGGCCGCACGGAGCGAGCCTGCCAGGGCCAGGGCTCCGTTCATCGAGCCCAGCAGCCCCGGGATGTCGGCCCCGCGCAGGGCGGCGTCAACCCGTGCGCCCGCGCTCTCCGCCTCCAGATCCCCCTCGGCGCGGGGAAGCGACCGGATCCACCCGGTGACGAGCCGCACGCCCGCCTCGTCCGTGACCCTCGACCCGATGTGGGGCATGTGCCCCGATCCCTCGGTGGTGATCCGGTAGAGCAGGGCGGAGCTGAACGGGTGGCCCGGCGCGATGATCCGTCCGCCGGCGAGCCCGAAGTCCCCGCGCGTCGGCCTGACGTTCACGGCCCGGAGCTCTGCCAGCGGCTTGTCGAAGTTGAGGTGCAGCGCCGCCCCTCCGCCGGCCCCGAACCGGTGGCATCCCGCGCAGTTCACATGCAGCCAGGAGCGCGCCCGATCCTGCAACGGCGCCGCGGGGTCGTGCGGGTTGACCAGCCATTGGTCCCGGGCCGGGGGGTCGATCACCTCCAGCACCCCTTCCGCCGCCAGCCTCTGACGTTCCCCCGGGGCGAGCTGAAGCCAGTTGAACGAGAGAAGATCCGCCGCCCAGCTGTTGTGGCATCGGAGGCATTCGCTCCTCCCCGAGAACCGCCAGGAGACTGGGCGCACGCCGCCGGGAGTCATGGGGTCGGGCAACGCCACCGTGGCGTTGGTTCCGCCGGCCGGGACCAACTCGGCGTCGGTCTGCGCTTCGTTCCATCGGAAGGTGTAGGCGTTCCAACCCTGCCCCTCAAAATGAAGCAACTGGGTCTCCACCCTCCGCCGTGCGCCGCCCCCCTCCAGCGTCAGGGTCCGGGTCATCACGGTGTTGGTGGGAAAGCTCCACATGGTCCCCACGATCGTCTGACGCCCCCGGCCTGTCCGGACGACCCCGCGCTCCGGAACCGCAAGGTGGCGCTCCACCCGCGCCCCGTCGCTCCACATCTCCGCCGCCGGCCGCGTGGCGACGACCCCCGGGGCGGGCGAGAGGGTGGCAAGGTCGGTAAAGATCCCGGTTTCGCTCAGCCGACGCGGGAAGGACTGGTTGGCCGGTGGCGCACTGCTCGGGGCGAAGGCATACAGCCCCCCGGCGTAATCCAGGATGAGGAGCTCGCCTTGCGGGTCGGCGGCGAACGCCGTTGGCTTGAGAGTGGTGTCGCACAGCTCCTCGTTGCTCAGCAGGGTGTCGCCGTTATGCCGAAGCGCCCAGAACTTGCCCGTCTCCCAATCCCCGTACAGGTAGGCGCCCGCCAGCTTCGGAAGGCGGTTCCCCCGGTACACCCGCCCGCCGGTGATGCTCGCGGCCTCGCTGTGCGGGAGGGCCACCATCGGCGGGAGAATCGGCCCGGGTCCCTGCGCGACGTCCGTGCGGACATGCGTGTTGGGGCCCTCCACCAGGCTCCATCCGTAGTTCCCGCCCCGCCGCACCCGGATGATCATCTCCCACTGCTCCCAACCGACGTCCCCCAGCCAGAGATCCCCGGTGGGGGGATCGAACGACATCCGGAACGGGTTGCGGAAACCAAATGCCCAGACCTCCGGGCGCGCGCCCGGGATCGACCGGAACGGGTTGTCCGCCGGGACGCGATACGGCTTCGACTCCCCGTCCGGCACCGACACGTCGATCCGAAGCACCGAGGAGAGAAGATCGCTGATGTCCTGCCCCGTCTTCGCCTTCCCGTCCGGCGGGTCAGGGTCGGCGGAGTCTCCGGTGGAGATGTAGAGGAATCCGTCGTTTCCAAAGGCCAGCGTGCATCCGTTGTGCCCGCCTCCCGGCCATCGGAGAATCTCCCGCTCGCTCGCGGGGTCGAGGGTCGTGGCAGCGGCGGGACCAAGTGTGAAGCGCGAGACATGGGCCCCCAGCGGGCTTCCTCCCGGCTCGTTGTAGTTGATGAACACCTGGTGGTTCGTTGCAAACCCGGGGTGGAAGGTGAATCCGAGGATGTTGTCGAACGGGGTGTGGTGCTGGCGGAGGTCGATCGCCAGGGCCGGCTTATCCCCCGGGATCGCGGTGTCGAACGACCAGATCCGCCCGGCCTGCTCGGCAACGAACAGGCGGGTCGATCCCGGCATGAAAGCCAGGTCGACCGGGTTCTCAAACCGCTGGGCCGGGTGGACCCGGACGACGTCGTAGGGAGCGGGGGGATTGGGCGATCCCGTCACGCGGCCGGTCACCCAGGGCTCCCGCCCTTGGGCGGCAACCGATGCGCCGAGGGCCACGGCGATCAGCGTGCGGTAAATCCCGCGACGAGACGTGGGGCAGGGGAGGGGGTGCTGCATGGGGGAGTGGGAGGAGGTCGGATTTCTAGGGGCTGGGGGCGGAAGGAGGGAGGGCGAACGCCACGTAGGCATCGCCGTACGGAGTGCCGAGCTTGTTGCCGCCGGTGGCCGCGATCACAACGAACTGGCGGCCGTTGATCTCGTACGTGGCCGGAGGGGCGTTCCCTGTGAACGGGAGCTGCGCGGCCCAAAGCTCCTCGCCCGTTTCCTTGTCGAAGGCCCGGATCTTGTTGTCGCGGGTCCCCGCGCAGAATACCAGCCCCCCGGCGGTCACGATCGCACCGCCGTAGTTCTCGGTCCCGGTTTTCGGCCCTCCTTTCCCCGCGAGCTGGGGGTACTCACCGAGGGGAACGCGCCAGACCTGCCGTCCCGTGTTCAGGTCGATGCAGTTGAGGGTGCCCCAAGGGGGCTTGTTGGCGGGGAATCCCTCGGGGTCGTAGAACTTGGGATACCCCGTGGTGCTGTACGAGGGACGTTCGGGTGGGGTGGTGCGTGGTTGGGCCGAGCCATCCCGCAGCATGAGGTAATCGATCAACGCCTTGAGATCCTCCTCCCCGAGGGCGGTCTGCGCGGGCATGGAGTTCTTCCCCTCGCGAATCTGCTTTCGCACGGCCTCGTCGGTCAGCCGGAACCGGAGCCCCCGCAGCGGAGGGCAGGTCCCGATTCCGAGCCGCGTCGGCCCGTGGCACTGCATGCAGGCGGCCTCATACACCTGCCGCCCGCGGGTCTTGGGCCGGCCCGGCGTGTCCGGGGGATCCTCATCCCGGAAGGCCGCAATCAGCCATCCGATGTGGTTGGCCGAGACGTAGAGCCGTCCCGTGTCCGGGTCGATGCACGCCCCGGTCCACTCCGCCCCGCCATCGATCCCGAAAAAGAGGTTTGCGCGCCCCTCGGCGCAGGGAACGAAGAACCCCTTGCTCGCGCTGGCGAACTGGCTTCTGGCCCACTCCGCCACCTCCTCGTTGCGCGTGGTGAGGTCATCTGCGGTGTATTCCATGTGCAGGAACGGCTCCGGCAGCTCGACATCCGGCTGGTAGGGCCAGGTCCTTTCGCCCGGCAGCGTGCTCGTGGGGGCGCGCCGGAGCCGGAACGGGAAGATCGGCTTCCCCGTCACCCGGTCCAGAAGAAGGGTGTTCCCGATCTTCGTGCACGCGGCCACGATGTCGATCCGGCGCCCGTCGCGGGTGATGGTTCCAAGGTTCGGCGGGGCGGACATGTCGAGATCCCACAGGTCGTGCCGGATCTCCTGAAAGTGCCAGAGGTGCTTCCCCGTCCGGGCATCGATCGCCACGAGGCAGTTGGCGTAGAGGTTCTGGCCCAGGTGGGAGATCCCGATGAAGTTCGGCTTCGGCCCCCCGGTTGTGATGTACGCTATGCCACGGGTGTCGTCCATGGCCATGCCGGCCCAGGCGTTGGCCCCGTAGGTCTCGGTCCGATCCCACGTCTCGTAGCCCGGCTCGCCGGGATGCGGAACGGTGTGGAACGTCCAGAGCAGCCTGCCGGTGACCACATCAAATCCCCACACATCCTTCTCAAACCCGGGCACGACAACGATGTTCTCAAACGTGGTGGGGGCGGCGGTGGCGGCACCAAAATCCCCCTGCGCCCCGCCCGGCAGCATGGTTCGCCCCTGCTCGCCAAATCCCGCGACCGGCCGTCCCGTCGATGGGTCGAGGGCGTAGAGATGCTTTCCCGAGCAGAAAAGGATCCGTTCCGACGCCCCCTCCCGGCCGGGCCAGTGAATGAGTCCTCGAAAGGCCGGACGCCCCTCGGGCTTGAACCGCCAGAGCTCCCGGCCCGTGGCCGCGTCGACCGCGACGATGTACTTGCCGGGGGTTGGCGCGTACATCACCCCGCGAAGGATGATCGGGTTGCACTGGATGTTATTGCTCCCGTCCCGGGAGTGGTAGGTCCATGCGACCTGGAGTTTGTTGACGGTTTTCCGATTGATATGGTCGAGGGCGGAGAAGCGGGTTCCCCCGTTGTCGCCATGCGAGCGGTGCCAGTTGCGGTAAACCTCCCGGACCGGTCGCCCGTTTGACGGGGTGAGCTCCCCGGGGGTGGCTGCCGGGATCGTCTGGTAAAGGGGAAGCCGCTCCCGCTCGGCCGGGTCCTCCACGGTCCAGTAGGGGGAGGGAGCTGCGCCGGAGGAGGAGGCGGACCCGGGCTTGGCCACGGGAGGCTTCTCCAGCGAGGGATCGCGCCAGGTGCGGGGCTGTGGACGCGCTGCAGCCGGGTGCCCCGGCACCTGGGCCACCAGCCAGTCGAGCCCTTCGAGGTTGTCGCGAAGCCGTCCCTCGGCATCCTCGTCGGTGTGATTCAGGATCCCCACGGGCCCCTGCCATCCGCTGTCGCGGAGGATCCCGAGGACTTCCCCATCGAGCTCCCCCTGGCCGATCGGCACGATCTTCTTCCCGAGCCGTTCCCCATCCCGGAACATGCCGTTGAGGTTGAAGGCGAGGAGATGCGGCTTCATCCGCGCCAGCAGGGCGGGGAGCCGTGGGAGGTGATCATGCCCATGATGAAGATTGTAGACGATTCCCACGTTCGTGATCCCCGCCGGTCGCAGTCGCTCAATGATCGCGATCTGGTTTTCGGGCTCCCCAAACCAACCCCCATGATTGTACAGCGCGACGCTGCATCCTTGTGCGGCGGCGGCCTCGGCGATGGGGCGGATCCGGGAGGCTTCCGAGGCAACGCGCAGTTCCTGCTCCCCGGGGTTCTTCACCGCATCGCCTCCCCCCATGACCCAGAGCTGCACCCCGCGCAGTGCGTGGCGCTTCAGGACCGCAAGGATCCCGCGACCCTCGTCGTTCAGCGTCGTGGGAAACCACCACGCCAGCAGGCGGACATGGTGGCGTTGCAGGGCCTCGACCTCGGCGTCGAAGGTTGGGATGTGCTCCGCCCGGTAGTCATATGCGAACTGCTGGAACCCCAGCCGCTCAAGCATCTCCGCCCTCGCCTCCGGACCCCGTTTGCGGGCGTCGAACGGGACGATGCACCAGGCGACCAGATTGCTCCGGGCGAAGAGCCCCTCCGGTGCTGCCGCCGCCGCGGCGGCAGCGCCGAGCCCAGGCTTCGCCTGGAGGAGCAGGAGGGTGACGAGGAGGGCGAGAACCGCACGGGGCTGGGGCATTCTCATGGGAAGGGGCAGGCGGAGTCAGACCTAGTAGCCGCCAGCGCCGAGGCTTCCCCCCGGCTGGGAGGGGGTCTGGCCGCCCTTCTCGGCGGCTTCACGCCGGCGGTACTCGTCCATCATGGCGGCCGTGGCGGTGGCGCCGCAGCGGGAGCCCCCCAAGTCCCGGACCTTGATCAGCCCGTCGAGGTCCCTCACACCTCCCGCGGCCTTGACCTGCACCTTCGGGGAGACGCTCGCCCGCATCAGGGCGAGGTCGTGTTCCGTGGCCCCCTTGTAGTTGTAGCTCCCGTCGGCCTGCTTCACGAAGCCATAGCCGCTCGAGGTCTTGACCCAGTCGGCCCCGGCCTCCTCGCAAAGGGCGCAGAGCTTCCGCTTGAAGGCGTCGGAGTCGAGCCCGGCCCCCCCTTTGGTCAGGTAGTCGTTTTCGAAGATCACTTTGACCCGCGCCGCGTGCCGGTGTGCCTCGTCACAGACGGCCTTCACATCGGCCGCCACGTAGTCCCAGTCGCCCGAGAGCGCCTTGCCGATGTTGATCACCATGTCGATTTCAGACGCCCCGTCGCGGCACGCGATCCCGGTCTCGTGGCGCTTGCTCTCGGTGGTGGAGTTTCCGTGGGGGAACCCGATCACCGCCCCCACGGCGACGCCTGTTCCGCGAAGGAGCTCGGCGGCACGGCGCACCGCATAGGGCTTGATGCAGACGGACGCCACCCCGTAGCGGGCCGCCAGCTGACACCCCTCGTCGAGCTCCCGATCGGTCATGGTCGGGTGAAGCAGGGAATGATCGATCATCTTGGCGAGTTCTTCGTATGTGTACTTCATCGTGCGTGTCGATTCAGTGCGGGGCCGTCCCCGTCGGTTGAGGCAGTTGCCGCGCCGCGGCGGGTCGGATGCCACCCCGGGGGCGGGGCAGTCTGGTTCGGCCGGGG
>DMJJ01000481.1 GCA_003452185.1 Verrucomicrobiales bacterium
CCGTCTTCCTCCGAGCTCCGTCGCCACCGCACGCCCCCCTCCCCCCCCGGCACCAAGGAGACCACCCGGCTCCGGTGCGGCGCGGGCTCCGGCATCGATTCGAGCACCCAGGGGTTGCCGCGGGCATCCCATGCGAGGGCGACGACGTTGGTGACGGGCCACCCCGAATCGAGGAACCGAAACGAGGCCGGGGCCAACGCCCCCGCCCCGTGTGCCGCTCCCGGGGCCACCGCGGCCAACAGCGCCACCCCCCAGGAGAGCAGCCCGAGGCCAGGACGTCCAAGGCCTCCAAGGCCTTCACGGCGCCTTGGCATCGATCCGAGACGGGAATCGTCACAAGAGGGTCCCACGAAGGAGAATCGAACCGTCACGCGACGAGTTTAGCCCCCATGGCCAGTTTCGCAATCGTCGGCCCCGCTCTCCCTGGAGGGGGCAAGTCGTTTTTTGCCCTCCCAGGTTTCAGGAACCACAATCCAGGGTCACCCTGGAGTGCTGAGGAGGGTGAACAAGAACCGTTCAAGCTCCAACAACCGGCGTCCTGCATCGGGGAGGCTTGACGTGCCAACCTAGCTCATGCGAAACGTGGGTCCACCACTATGAACCACACATTCACGATTCGTTCATTCGTACCCAAATCCTTTCTCATCACCGCGGCGTTGACCCTGGGGGTTGCCGGCTTCGTTGGCCTGGTGGATGCGCAGGTCAAGAAGGGGAAGAGCCGTCCCCTGACGACCGGCCAGCTCATGAAGGGGACCATCAAGCCGCACTGCGAAGGGATCAAGAAGGGGCTCGATGCCAACCCTGCGGACGACAAGGCGTGGGCTGAGATCGCGCTGCATGCTGCCATTCTGAATGAGGCGACCTACACCCTGATGGATGACGGCCGCTGCCCCGACGGGGTCTGGGCGGACGCCACCACGAAGGCGATGCGGGATGGGAGCGCCGATGTCCTCAAGGCCGTGGAGGCCAAGGATGTCGCCGCCGGCAAGGCTGCCTTTGGGGCCATGACCCGCTCCTGCAAGGCCTGCCACGACAAGCACAAGGAAAAGGATAAGAAGTAACCCGCCCGCTGCGGGCGCTCATGCGCCCTGCCTGCGGCTGACCACCCCCGACCATGCACAACCAGACCACGGTGATGAAGGGATGCAAGGCGGGGGTGGTTCTTTTTCTGGCGCTCGCCCTGGCTCCGCTTGAAGGCCGTGCTGCGGCCTCCCCCACTCCGGCAGGCATCGGGCTGCGCTACGATCGGGAGTTGGAGGCTTACGGTACCCTCGCAGCCTCCGATCCGATGACACGGCTGGGAGAGCGGATCGCCTCCGGACGGCTCCGGCTGGAGCGGGATCCGCGACAGGGGTACCTCCCGGCGCTCCTGCGCGAACTCTCGATCCCGCCCGAGTCCCAGGTGCTGGTCTATTCGAAGACCTCGCTCCAGCGGTATCACATCTCGGGGAAGACGCCTCGGGCGATTTTCTTCAACGATCAGGCCTATGTGGCCTGGATCCCCGGAGCCCCGCTGCTCGAGGTGTTGTCGATTGACCCCGTGCTCGGATGCATCCTCCATACCTTCGACCAATCCGCGGCCGAGGCGCTGCCGCCGGTTCGGGACAACCGGTGTCTTGAGTGCCATGTCTCCACCCGGACGCTCGACATCCCGGGCACGCTTGTCCGGTCGTTCAAGACCGCTCCCTCGGGCGAGATCGACCTTCTCAGCGGCGGGCGCTCCGTCACCCACGACACCCCGATGGAGGAGCGATGGGGGGGATGGTTCGTCACCGGTGAGAACGGGAAACTGATCTCCCGAGCGACCCTCCTGGGAGAGCCGCTCTCCGGGGAGATCACGACGCCGAAGGAGATCACCCCCTGGTTTGATCCCGGGAGCTACCCGCGGGCGACGAGCGACGTCGTGGCGTTGATGGTGCTGGAGCACCAGGCCCACATGGAGAACCTGCTGATCCGGCTTGGATACGAGGCCCGCTCGCTCGCCCGGCTGAACTCGGACCTCAAGCCGATCGAGCCCCTGTGCCAGGTGTTTCTCCGGTATCTCCTGTTTGCCGACGAGGCCCCGCTCCCCGCCTCCCTGAGGGGGTCGGGCGGGACGCCGTTTGCCCGGAGGTTTGCGACGGTCGGGGAGTTGCGGGACCGTCGGGGCCGCTCCCTTCGGGACCTCGACCTCGCCACGCGGCTTTTCAAGCACCCCTGCAGCTACCTCATCTACTCGGAAAGCTTCGCCCGGCTGCCGGCCGAACTGAGGAAGCATCTCTATCATCAGCTGTGGGGAGTCCTCTCCGGGGAGAACCGGGATCCTGCCTTTGCCCGGCTGACGGCCGAGGACCGCAAGGCGATCATCGACATCCTTTCCGAAACCAAGCTGGATCTCCCCGCGTACTGGAAGCTCTGACCCCCATCTCCGCATGAACTCGAACAGCAGCCCCGTTCCTCCGTCGCCCCGGTTCCCGCTGGCAGCCTGGGTTGTGATTGGCGTGTTGGTGATGTCGTTCGCAGCCCTGGCCGTGGAGCCGGCCACGTCCGGCGGCGACCATGTGCCGAAGGGGATTTTCCAATGGCGCCCGTTTTTGGCGCCGTTCCACGCCGTGGTGCTCCACTATCCGATCGGGTTTCTGACCATGGCGTTCCTCCTCGAACTCTACCGGTGGAAGCGCCCGAGCCCGGAGGTGACCCGCATCACCACCTGGATCATTGTGCTGAGCCTCCTGACCGGGCTCATCGCGGCCACCCTGGGAATCATGCGGGCGGCGAACGGAGGCTACGAGGGGCGCAACCTGGATCTCCATCGGTGGTACGGAATTGCAATCCCGTTCCTCACGCTCCTCACCCTCGGTCTCCAGCTCCGCTCCTGCTCCGGGGTGCGGCGCCCGATCTCCCTGGCGGGCTACCGGCTGGGGCTTGTCGTGACGCTCTTCGCCCTGGTGCTTGGGGGGCACTACGGCGGCAACCTGACTCACGGGTCAAAGTACCTGGTTCAGAACGCTCCTCAGTTCCTCAAAACCCTCCTCGAGGAGGAGGCCCCGGCCGCCCCCCCGGCGGGCACCAATGGGACCCCGGCCAAGGCCGATCTGGATGACCCGGGGGTGAAACTCTTCGTCGACAAGGTGAAGCCGGTCTTCGAATCGAAATGCCTCCAGTGCCACGGCGCCGAGAAGCAGAAGGGGAAGTATCGGATGGACACCCGGGAGATGGCCTTCAAGGCCGGGGAAAGCGGCAAGGAACCGATCACGGCCAAGGAGCCGATGAAGAGCAACCTGGTGCGGCTGATCCTCCTCCCCGAGGACTCGGACGATGTGATGCCTCCCAGCGGCAAGGGGCAACTGAAGCCGGAGGAAGTGGGGGAGATCCTGCGCTGGATCCAGCTCGGGGCCCCCTGGCCCGAGGGTCTGCCGGCGGCGGCCCCGGCCAAAGCCGCTGGGAGCGCCGCCACGCACTGAGCCAGGGATCTACGGCGTGCCCCCCCTTCCCCTCCACGGGAGGCGAGGGGATCCGGTGGACCGGTTCCGCACGCGGGAGCCGCAGAGACCCTCCCCGCGCTCGGCGACCCGCCTCAAATAAAACCCCCGCGCCCGTTGCCGGACGCGGGGGGAATCGAGAGCCCCGTGGGAGGGCCGGTCCTCAGGCGATGGTGACGCCCTTGTCCAGGTAGACGTCCTGGATGAGCTGCAGGAGCTTTGCCCCTTCCTTCATTGGCCGCTGGAAAGCCTTTCTCCCGGAGATAAGCCCCATGCCGCCGGCCCGCTTGTTGACGACCGCGGTCAGGACGGCTTCTGCGAAGTCGTTCGCACCCGAGGCGCCGCCGGAATTGATCAGGCCGGCGCGCCCCATGTAGCAGTTCGCCACCTGATAACGGCAGAGGTCGATCGGGTGATCCGAGGTGAGCTGGGTGTAGATCCGCTCGTCGAGCTTCCCGTAGCTCGATCCGCCGGTGTTCAGCGCCTTGAAGCCTCCGTTGTTCTCGGGGAGCTTCTGCTTGATGATGTCGGCCTGGATGGTCACGCCGAGGTGGTTGGCCTGGCCGGTGAGGTCGGTGCTGACGTGGTAATCCTTCTCCTTCTTGAAGGCGTTGTTCCGGAGGTAGCACCAGAGAACCGTCGCGAGCCCATGCTGGTGGGCCTCTTCGAAGGCCCGGGCCACCTCCACGATCTGCCGGCCGCTGTTTTCGGATCCAAAGTAGATCGTCGCCCCGACCGCGGCAGCCCCCATGTCGGCTGCCTGGCGGATGGTGCCGAACAGGATCTGATCGGCCTTGTTCGGATAGGTGAGAAGCTCGTTGTGGTTGATCTTCACCAGGAACGGGATCTTGTGCGCGTACTTGCGGGCCACGGCGCCGAGGACGCCGTAGGTCGAGGCGACGGCGTTGCATCCCCCCTCGATGGCGAGCTTCACGATGTTCTCGGGATCGAAGTACACCGGGTTCTTGGCGAAGCTGGCCCCGGCGGAGTGCTCGATGCCCTGGTCGACCGGGAGGATGGAGAGGTATCCGCTGCCGGCGAGTCGGCCGCTGCGGAACAGGCGCTCCAGGTTGGCGAGCACGCGATTGTTGCGATCCGACGGCGCCCAGATTCGATCAACGAAATCGGGCCCCGGGAGATGGAGCATCTCGGCCGGGATGGTCTTGCACTTGTGCTGGAGGAGGCTCTCGGCCTTGTCGCCGAGGAGCTGGAGGAGTTCGGGGTTCATTTGTTCAAGTTCGTGTTAACGCGGCACTACGGGCCGGTGCCCGTGCGGGACGGACCACCGACCGACCCACACTACGTGAACCGGGCGAACCAAGGCAAAAGGTAAGTTGTGCTGCAAAACTCATGATCGACTTGAGAAATCCGCATACCGAGGGATTGAAACCCGGGTTCTGCACGATCCCTCGCCCCCGCCCCCCCGTTCTGCGCTGGCGGTGGCCTGAGGGGGGATGTAGGGTTCGCCTCCATGACCCGCGAGCGTGGCACGTTGAACCGGAGAGGTTTTCTTCAGACCGGAACCCTCCTCACGGCAGCCGGCCTTGCGGGAGCCGGGGCCTGGCAGGCCGGCGCCGCGCCCTCCGCCCCGGGACCGGTGGTGCTTCCAAAAGGGTCGGCCCCTCCCCCGCTGCCTCTCCCGTGGTTCCCCGACCCCCTGCATGCGTTTGTCTGGCGAAACTGGAGCCTTGTGCCGGCCGCCTCGATGGCGCGAACCGTGGGGGCCCGGACTTCCCAAATCGTGGAGATCGGGAGGTCGATGGGCCTTCGCCCCCCCCGTGCCATCACCCCGGAGCAGCTCTCCCGGTCGTACATCACGATCATTCGCCGCAACTGGCATCTCCTCCCCTACGACCAGCTTCTGACGCTGCTGGGGTGGACCGGTGAGAAACTGGCCTACACCCTGCGGGAGGATGACTTTCTCTACGTGAAGCTGGGAAACCTCAAACCCGCCTCCCATCCGATCCGCTTCTCCCCTCCGACCCCGGAGGCCTCCCGCCGGGCGGCGCAGATCGCCGCGGTGCTGGCGGAGGAACTGCCCGCCGCCGGCGATCCCCAGGCCGGGGAGCCGCTGTTTCAATTCGTGCGAACACTCTCCAAGCCGCTCCTCCCGGCCCCCGCCGTGCCGCTCGCGGGACGAACACCGGCGGCTGGGGTACGGTATTGCTATTCCTACTTCGCCCTGTATGGGGACCCCCTCCTGGAGGCCGCCGCAGACCCCTATCCGGAGGGATACCTGGCACGGCTCGCCGCCTCGGGGGTTACGGGCGTCTGGCTTCAGGGGGTCCTCTCGAAGCTGGCGCCGTTCGCCTGGGATCCCAGTCTGAGCGATCGCTGGCAGGATCGGCTGCAGGGGCTTCGCCGGCTCGTCGCCCGGGCCGCCCACCATGGCATCAAGGTCTACCTTTACCTCAATGAGCCCCGCTCGATGCCGGTGGCATTCTACGAGCGTCACCCGGAGCTCAAGGGGGTGGTGGAGGGGGAACACGCCGCGCTTTGCAGCAGTCACCCGGAGGTCCAGCGGCACGTGGTCGACTCGGTGGCGACGATTTGCCGGAGGGTGTCGGGGCTCGGGGGATTCTTCACCATCACGGCGTCGGAGAACCTTACCAACTGTTGGTCCCACTCCGGAGGGATGGGATGTCCGCGATGCCGGAGGCGGGTGCCGTCCGAGGTGATCGCGGAGATCAACCGGCTGGTCGCCGAGGGAATCCGCCGGGGGATCGATCCCGCAACGCCCCCCGACTCGCGGGGACGCCCGACACTCTTCGCCTGGGACTGGGGTTGGAACGACGCCTGGGCCCCCGAGGTGATCAAGCTGCTTCCCCCGGAGGCGAGCCTGCTCAGTGTGAGCGAGTGGAGTCTGCCAATCGTCCGGGGCGGGGTGAAGGGGGAGGTGGGCGAGTATTCGATCTCCTCGATCGGGCCCGGTCCCCGGGCGTCGCGACACTGGCGCGTGGCGCGTGACCGGGGGTTGCGCACGCTGGCGAAGATCCAGGCGGGAAACACCTGGGAGCTCTCCGCCGTTCCATACATCCCGGCGGTGCACAACGTCGCACGGCATGTCGCCAACATCCGCGATGCCGGCATCCAGGGGTTGATGCTGGGGTGGACCCTTGGGGGATATCCCTCGCCGAACCTTGAGGTCGCGACGGCGATCGCAGCCGACCGCAACCTGACCCCCGAAGGGGCCGTCTCGGAGGTGGCAGAAAGACGCTTTGGCCCCGCCCTCGGCCCGGTGGTCGCTGCGGCCTGGGAGACCTGGAGTGCCGCGTTCGGGGAGTTCCCCTACGACGGGGCGGTGGTCTACAACGCCCCGCTCCAATCGGGCCCCTCCAACCCGCTCTGGGAAACTCCGACCCATTACGGGGCCACGATGGTCGGAATCCCCTACGATGACCTGAACGGCTGGCGCGGGCGATACCCGGTGGAGGTCTTCATCGCCCAGCTCGAGAAGGTCTCTTCGGGGTTCGAGGCCGGGATTGAGAAGCTCCGCCAATCGACCACGTCGCTTGCGGCTACCCTCTCACCCTCCCAGCGCCGGGCGTTGGAGGAGGAGCTTTCCGTGGCACAAGCGGCAGCGATCCACTTCCAGAGCGTCGCCAACCAGGCGCGGTTCGTCCGGGATCGCGACACGCTGGCGCAGGCCCGCACCCCGGAATCGCGCCGCCCCCTGCTCGCCTCCCTGCAGGCGACCCTTCGGTCCGAGCTCGCCCTGGCGCGCCGCCTCTGGTCGATCCAGAGTGCCGACTCCCGGATCGGGTTTGAGGCGACGAACCACTACTTCTACGTCCCGGGAGACCTTGCGGAGAAGATCCTCAATTGCCGGGATCTCCTCGACCGGTGGCTTCCCTCTCAACCGGCCTGAGGCAGCGTCGCCCGGGTTCTCCCCTTGCCCGAGGGGTCGATTTGTGGCTCACTCCCGGGAACTGGGTGCGCCCCGGGCTGCGAGCATGGAGATGGGCGCCTCCGCGGAGAACCTGATCACGCCATGGCCAAACTCGTCTTCACAGACAAGCATTTCAGCGGACAGTCGTACGAGCTCACCCAGGAGAAGACCTCCATCGGCCGGAGCAAGGAGAACCGCCTCGTCATCCGCGACGACAGCGTCTCCTCGAAGCACTGCGAGATCCTGGCCAACGGACCCGAGATCATCGTTCGCGATCTCGGCTCCCGGAACGGCACCTTCATCGACGGGGTCCGAATCAACGGCCAGGGGCCGGTGAAGCAGGGCCACAAGATCCGGTTTGGGATGGTGGAGGCACAACTCCAGCTCGACCCCTCGGATGAGCAGGAGGATCAGTCCTCCCTCACCGCGGTCCATCTCCACCAGAAAGTCCTCCGCGAACAGCAGAAGGCGAAACGAACGCCCCCCGCCCCCGCCTCCACGCCACTTGGCGGGGAGGGTGGGAGTGAGGTCTCTCCGGATGAGGAACAGACGATCCTCCTCCCAAACCAGCCGGCTTCCCCAGCCCCGTCAGGATCCAACTCCAGGACCGCGCCGAACGCTCCGGGATCAGGCTCCTCGTCGGGGAAGAACGTCGTCCTCGTCATCATCGGGGCCGGCCTGGTGGCGTTGCTGGCAGGGGTCCTGATGTGGCTCGCAAAGCGATAGCCCCCCGCCCTCCCCTGGCCAGGCCCGGCGACTCAACGTTCGGATGAACCTGTCCAACGCAACCCCCGACAGCGGCTCGCGACGGAGGCGGGGTTGGGGAGGCGTTTCAATCCTCATCGCCTGCCTCCTGATTTCCGGATGTGATCATCCATCATCCGGCAACCCGCTGGGCGAGTCACCGGCCACCCCCTCCGGGAGCCGCCCGGGAACCACCTCCCCTCCGGCGACCGGGATCGATCTTTCCGGGACCCCGGTCAGCCCGTTTGCCTCCACCGCCGACAAGGCCGTGGTGCTTTTCTTCCTCTCGACCGAGTGCCCGATCTCAAACCGCTACGCCCCCTTGATGAGGCGGCTCCAAGCCCGGTTCTCCCCCCTTGGCATCCGGTTTTATGTGGTCTATCCCGACAACGCCACATCCGTTGATTCGATTGCTGAACATCTCAAGGCATATGGGCCGCTGCCGCCGGCACTGCGGGATCCGTCGCGGGCCCTGGTGCAGGCCGGCAAGGTTCGTGTCACCCCCGAGGCCGCGGTATTCCTCCCCGGCCAGAGGCTCGTGTACCACGGGCGGATCGATGACCGGTATGCGGATCTCGGCAAGGAGCGGGCCGAGCCGGTGGAATCGACTCTCGAGAACGTGCTCGACGCCTTGCTCGCAGGCCGGCCTCTTCCCTCCGCCGGCGGGAGGGCTGTAGGGTGCCCGATTCCTGATCTGCGATGAGCCGCGCCCGCCAACGGACCCCGTCTCCCGCCCCGGGGAAAGCGCCCCCGGGTGCCCGCCGGGGGTGGGGCTGGGCAACGGGAGCCGTGCTCCTGGGAGTCGCCCTGCTGACCTTTCTCTTCTGGCGGGGCCGTCCCGCTGGCACCGGACAGCAGCCGCCGACGTTCAACAAGGAGGTCGCACCGATTGTGTTCGCCCGATGCGCCTACTGCCATCATCCGGGCGAGGCTGCCCCCTTCAGCCTGCTGACCTACGCCGATGTCCGCAAACGGGCGGGCCAGATTGGCGAGCTCACCGCAAAACGCGCCATGCCCCCGTGGCTTCCCGAGCCGGGGTACGGGAGTTTCGCTGAGACGCGCAGCCTCACCTCCAACGAACTCGCAACGGTGCAGGCTTGGGTCGCCGCAGGGGCTCCGGAGGGGAATGCCCGCGATCTGCCCCCCCCGCCCAGCTGGAGCGGCGACTGGTTTTTGGGGAAACCCGACCTCGTGATCACCCCGTCGCTTCCCTACTCCCTGGTCGCGGAGGGAAAGGATGTTTATCGCAACCTGGTGATCCCCCTTCCGCTGACAAACACTCACTTCGTGAGGGCCGTGGAGTTCCACCCTGGAAATCCGAGGGTTGTTCACCATGCCTTCATCAATGTGGATGAGACGCGGCAATCGCGACGTCTCGCGGACAAGGAGAGTCCGCCGGGGTTCGACGGAATGGAGCTTCCCCCGAGCGCGATCAT
>DMJJ01000531.1 GCA_003452185.1 Verrucomicrobiales bacterium
TGGGCCTCGACGCCGGCGAGGAAGGCCTCCTGGGCGGCTTCAGAAGGGCGCTCCCAGGGAAGCCCCTCCACCTTGTTGTACGGAATCAGGTTCACCTTGGCATGGAGCCGGCGGGCGAGCTGGGCCAGCGGCTTCACCTGGTCGAGGCCGTCGTTCACTCCGGAAATCAGGATGTACTCCAGGGTGATCATCCGTCCCTTCTTCTCCTGGTAATACTCGCACGCGGAGGTCAGTTCCCGGAGGGGGTACTTGCGGTTCACGGGCATGATTTTCTCGCGCACGAGGTCGGTTGCGCCGTGGAGCGAGATGGCGAGACGAAACTGCAGCGGCTCGTCGGCCAGCTTCCGGATCTGGGGAGCCAGGCCGCTTGTCGAGATGGTGATCTTGCGGGCACCGATCCCTCCCCCCCACGGGGCATTGAGGATGGCGAGGGCCCGGATCAGGTTGTCGTAGTTGGCGAGCGGTTCCCCCATCCCCATCACGACGATGTTGTTCACCAGCCTCGAAGGGTCGGGCGCCTCCTCCCCGGGGGCCTCCGGCAGGGCGGGAAGGCCCGGGACGGGCTCCGCCGCCGGGAGCCGGCCGGCCGGAGGCTGGGCCCGGTGCCAGAGCTCCACCGCCGTGATCTGGTTGAGGATCTCGTCGGGGGTCAGGTTCCGCTTCCAGCCCTCGAGCCCGCTGGCGCAGAAGCGGCACCCGTAGGCACATCCCACCTGGGTCGAGATGCAGAGCGTGTGCCGGTCGCTTCGCTCGCCGTACAGGGCGGGGGAGGCCGGGATCAGGACGCTTTCCACGAAGGCCCCATCCGCGAGGCGCCAGAGGAACTTCTGGGTCGTGTCGCGCGACCCCTTTTTCTGGACAAGCGCGGGAAGTCCGATCTGGAACTCGCCCGCGAGCTGCTCTCGGAGCCCCCTCGGCAGGTTGGACATCGATTCCCACCCGGCGGCCCTCTCCCGGTGGAGCCATCCCAGGAGCTGGTCGACGCGATACGCCGGCTGGCCCCAGGCCTTGAACCGGGCCCCCAGCTCTTCGCGTGTCATCGATCGGATGTCCTTCGGATTCTGCACGGCGATGACTCTACCCCGGATTCCGGGGGCCACAACGCATTATGAGCAGGGGGTCTGTTCCACACGCCTCTCCGGCGGCGGCGGCGGTGGTGGTGGGTGGGGGGCCTCCCTGCAACCGGGGGCCTGAGGTGGACAACCGACGTGTGGTGTTTGGCTCGGCCGCCACGAAAAGTATTGGCCAACATGAGTCAAGATCTGGCTATCATTCACCCCGTTATGGATTCACCGAAGGTTCCTGTCAGTTTTAGCGACCCAGTCAACGCCTCGATCCTCGCGGTCTCCGAGGATCAGCTTCAGGGGTTCCAGCGGGATCCCTTTGGGGCGGTGAGTGCCCAGTCGGGGGTTTCGGTGGAGACGATTCTGGAGCGGATCCGGGCGATGGTGGAGGCGGGGACCATCCGGCGGGTGCGCCAGACCCTCCTGGCGACCAACCTGGCCGACGGGGCGCTGGTGGCCTGGGAAGTTCCCCTCGACCGCCTCGATGCCTCGTTCGACTATCTCTTCCAGCAGGATCCCTTCTCGGGGCATGTGGTCACCCGTTCCACCGATGCCGCTACGCCGGGCTCCACCTACAAGCTGTGGACCACGCTGAAGGTCCCCCAGGGGTTTTCTCTTCGGAAGCACTGCGAGTTTCTCCTCAAGAAGATTGGCGGGACCCATTTCCGTCTGATGCCTGCAAAGCGGCTCTTTGCTCTTGGGGTGGGGCACACCCGCCGCCGCCTGATGGAGCCCGGGGCCCGGGCCGACGAGCGGGTGGAGGCGGTGGAGGTCCGGGTGGCGACGCTCACCGATTTGGAGTGGCGGATTCTCACGGCCCTGAAGCGCGAGTTCGCCCCGGCCGAGATCGTTCGGGATCTCTGGGTGGCGCGGGCCGCCGAGGCGGGGGTGTCGCTGGAGGAGTTTTTCAAGGTCGCGGAGGATCTCGACCGCCGGAAGATCATCGGGCGGTTCTCCACCTTCCTCGAGCACGTCAAACCGACGGGGGAGGGGGAGCGGGTGACGCGGTTCAACGCCCTGTTCCATTGGGCGGTCCCCGCGGGGCGCGAGATCGAGGCCGGCAGCGAGGTGGGCCGTCACCACATCATGACCCACGCGTATTGGCGGGAGGGGGGGCCTGAGTTCCGGAATGTGAACATCATGGGTGTGGCCCACGGCACCGACAAGGCGCTGGTCCTCGCGCACAAGGCGGCGATCGACGAACACCTGAAGGAGGCGGGGATCCCGATCGCCTACACGAACGTCTTCTGGGGAGGCCGAAGCGAGATCAAGCCGTCCGAGATCTCCCCGTTTGCCTATCAGGATTGGTGCCGCTCGGTGGGGATCGATCCGGACGGCATGCGGGAGTAGCCGCGGCTGCTCCACAGGGGCGGACGTGGCGGGCACGATTCTGATTGCGAATTGGGGCTGCATTTTTACAGTCACGTCATGGCAAGCCAGGAATCGGAATCACATCCCCATGCCCGGGGTTTGGGCGACGTCATCGGGATTCTCCTCCTGACCGGGGCCCTGATGCTCTTTGCCTCCCAGGTCTCGTTCGACCGGGTGGACGTCCCCTTCAACCGTGCCGGTCCCCCGCAGCCGATGCACAACTGGGTCGGGTCGTTCGGGGCGCACCTGGCGAACGGCTTCTTTCTCCTCTTCGGGGTGTCCGCCTTCCTGCTTCCGATCCTGACGGGTCTCTTTGGCATGGCCTACGTGCTTGAGCCGCTCGGGTATGTCCGACGGCGTTGGTGGGCGGCATTGCTCCTCTTCGCGGCGACGTTCGGGATGCTCGACCTCTATCGTGAGTCGTTCATCCCGCTCCAGAAGAGCCTCAACGCGCCGAGCGCGGGAGGCATGGTGGGGATGATGATGAACGCGGCCCTCTTCCGGCATTTCGGAACGCCGGGGGCCACGATTCTCTTTCTGGTGATGTATGGGTTTGGGCTCACCTACCTGACGAACTTCCAGGTGGGGGAATGGATTCGGGAGCGGCTTGCCCGCGCAGGGGAGGGGAAGGAGAAGCGGAAGCTTTCACCCGAGGAGCGCGAGTTGGAGCGCCGGAAGCGGGATCTTGAGAAGCAGGCGGCCCGTCTCCAGGAGCAGCTCGAGAAGGGGGATCGCGCCGAGAAGGAGCGTGCCGAGAAACCCTCGACCGCCAAGTCGGCGGCCTCCGGCCTCGGTGCCGACCTCCAGCCGGTGCCCGTTCCCACCGTGCGGGACTTGAGCATCCCGCAGCCTCGCGTGAAGGGCTCCCGGTCGAAGGCGCCAGTCTCCCCGGAGGCCGACGCGGAGGCGGCGGCCGTGCTCGAGGGGGAAGTGATCACCGCGCGGGAGATCGAAAGCGCCGCAGGCTCGAGCGAGGCGATCCTCGGCCGGTCCTTTGGCGAGAAGGTCCCGGAGACCCCCGGACGCAAGGGAGCCGCCGAGAAGCCCGCCGCCCCGGTCGTCGGGGCTCCCATCCCTCCAGGCGAGGGGAGGGAGGAGGGGGCTTCCATCCCGGGCGACCCGGTGCCGGGCGCTCCCGAGACCCCCTCGGTTCACGACAACTCCGGGCTGCGTGCCGCCCCGCGCAAACCCGCCCCCCGCAAGCCGAAGCCGATCACCGTGGCGGCGACTCCCAAGATCGGGAACTACCAGCTCCCCTCGCTCGATCTTCTCAACCACCCCGACACAACCCAGAAGCCGACCGAGACCAAGGAGGAGCTGATGGCCAACGCCCGGCTCATGCAGGGGACCCTGGCCCAGTTCGACATCGAGGTGGCGCTCGGCGACATCACCAAGGGACCGACCATCACCCGCTACGAGCTCCATCCCGCCCCGGGGGTGAAGCTGGAGAAGATCTCAGGCCTGGCGAACAACATCGCCGCCGCCCTCAAGGCCGAGCGAATCAACATCCTCGCTCCCGTCCCGGGCAAGAGCTCCGTGGGCGTCGAGGTCCCCAACACGGTCAAGACCAAGGTGATCATGCGGGATCTGCTCGATTCCGAGGAATGGCAGCACTCGAAGGCGCGCCTCCCCGTTGCCTTGGGGAAGGATGTGTACGGCCACCCGATCATCGCCGACCTGGCCGACATGCCCCATCTCCTGGTGGCCGGGAGCACGGGCTCCGGGAAATCGGTCTGCATCAACGCGATCATCGCGAGCCTTCTGTACCGGTTCTCACCCGAGCAGCTCCGCTTCGTGATGATCGATCCCAAGGTGGTCGAGCTTCAGCAGTACAACGCCCTGCCTCACCTCGTCGTCCCCGTGGTGACCGATCCGAAGAAGGTGGTCCTTGCCCTCCGCTGGGTGGTGAACGAGATGGAGAAGCGGTACCAGATCTTCGCGAAGGTCGGGGTTCGGAACATCAAGTCCTTCAACGACCGGCCGAAGGCCCAGCCCCCGCCCAAGCCCTCGGAGCCGGAGCTCCCGCTCACGGCCAAGAAGGAGCGGATCGAGGTCAACTCCGAGGGGTTCGCCGTCGAGCTCGATGAGGAGATCGTGGTCCCGCGCGACGAGGATATCGTCATCCCGGAGAAGCTCAGCTACGTGGTGGTGATCATCGACGAGTTGGCCGACCTGATGCTCGTGGCGCCGGCCGATGTCGAGATGGCCATCGCCCGGATCACCCAGATGGCCCGGGCTGCCGGGATCCACTGCATTGTCGCCACCCAGCGCCCGAGCGTTGACGTCATCACTGGCGTGATCAAGGCGAACATCCCGGCGCGGATCGCCTTCCAGGTCGCCTCCAAGGTCGACTCCCGGACCATTCTCGACGCCATGGGGGCCGACAAGCTTCTGGGCAAGGGGGACATGCTCTTCCTGCCGCCGGGGTCTGCGAAGCTGACCCGGATCCAGGGGGTGTTGATCACCGATCAGGAGCTTCAGGGAGTGGTCGACCACATCGCCGCCCAGGGGAAGCCGAGCTACGAGATGGACATCCATCAGCAGCTGCAGAAGCCGGTTCGCGATTTCGATGCCGACGGCGGCAGCGACGAGGACGAGGAACTCATCGAGCAATGCATCGAGGTGATCCGAAGCGAGCAGAAGGCGAGCGTCTCCCTGCTGCAGCGTCGGCTGAAGCTCGGGTATGGCCGTGCGGCGCGGATCATGGACGAGCTTGAGTCCCGAGGGATTGTCGGCCCGAGCCGCGGTGCCGAGCCGCGTGACATCCTGATCGACCTCGATGGGACGGGTGCGGACGGCCAGGCCGCCAACGCCCAGAGCGACATCGCCCAGTAGCCGCACACGAGTCGGGTGGGGCACCCCGGACCCCGCCTGGATCCCGGAGTGGCGTCCACGTCTGGAGGCGAGGTTACTCTGGTCGCCCTGTACTGGCGGGGTGACGTGACTCCGGATGCGGGGCGGGGGAGACCCCCCATCCGAAGCGTTCACGCCGACCCTTCGATCTCCTCCTCGCTGTCGACGCCGGTCCGACTCCTTCCTTGAAACGCCGTGACGCAAGGACGCCGTGGCGCGGAGTGAGAGAGGACTTTATTGAGGATGGCCCCCTGCTGCAGAGGCCCGGCATTGCGTGGCCGGTGGGGTGAGGAGCTCCGGTTTGCCGGATGGGGTTAGTTTTCTCGTGACTTCACCGCCGCTTCCCGGTATCCCGGTTCTGTTCTTTGACATACCCCGGCTTTCCGTTCTCGGCCGGGGGTTCGTGGCAGCCAGGCGCTCGGGAATCCCGTGAAAGTCGGGAACGGTTGCGCCACTGTAACGGGCTACAAACTCCCAAAGGCCACTGGTCAGCAATGACTGGGAAGGCGGGAGCGAGGTTGATGCCCGGAGTCAGGATATCGGCTTGGCTGCCCTCGTCAGGACCGTCCCGCGAGGGAGGGTCCGCTTCTCCGACAAAGAGAAGGATGAGACCTGACCCGGCCGTGTGTGCGGCCGGGGATCGTTGAATGCCTTCATTCTCTGGTTTGCCGGGGGGATGGAGGTTTTTTTCTGCCCGCAGTGCCCTCCCCCTGTCGCTGGTCTCGAGGTTCGTACAACCCGCCTGCCGCCTTGCCGCGGCCGGCTTTCCGAAGACCCGTGACATGATTCGTAACTGCCATAGCAAGTCCTCCTCTGTTGCCACCACCCTTGCCGCAGGGTTGCTCGCCACCATTCCCCTCCATGCGGCCTCGTTTGCCGATGGAGTTGCCGGCTACTCGGCCGGAACCGGCGCCGCCCCGGGGTACACGGACCCTTCCCGCGCGTTGGGAGAGCCCTCCCGGACCACCCCGTTCGGGAGCGATTCATCGGAAGTCACCCCCTTCAATCCGCCCTGGGCCCAGAGCCAGCTGGTCTCGGTGGGGGGGGGCGGATACCTGACGCTCTCCGTCAGCACGGGTATCCAAAACACTCCCGACCATCTCTACGGAATCGATTTCATTCTCTTCGGAAACAACGGCTTCATGGTGACGGATTACTCCGTTCCGACGGAGCACTGGACCACGGATGGGAACCTCTTCAGCTTTGATCCCCCCGGTGCCTCGAAGGTTTCGGTCAGCGCCGATGGCGTGACCTTCTACACATTGCTGGTTCCGGCGGGGCTGGCGGTGCAGCCCGACAGCCTCTATCCGACCGATTCGGCCGGGGCGTTCGATCGGCCGGTGAACCCACGGCTGCGGAGCGAGGACTTTGCCGGCAAGGATCTGGCCGCAATCCGGGCGCTGTACGCCGGATCCGCAGGCGGTACCGGGTTTGATCTCGACTGGGCCATCCGTCCGGACGGATCCCCGGCAAACCTCGCCGAGGTTCGGTATGTCCGCCTCGACGTTCTCGAGGGAAAGGCCGAGGTGGATGGACTGGCGGTCGTTCCCGAGCCCTCCCTCCCCGGGTTGCTTTCCGTCGCAGGGATTGCCAGCGCGTTGCTTGTTTTCCGGCGGAGGGCCCGCTGAGGCGAACCCAACATCGGCTCCCGTGCGGCTGGGGGTGGGGGTTTTCCCTCATCGAGCTGCTGGTTGTCATCGCGATCCTCGGCGTGCTGGCCTCGCTGCTGCTTCCGGTGCTGGGAAAGTGCCGCTCCGGCGCCCAGCGGGCGGAGTGCTCCAGCAACCTCCGCCAGCTCGGCCTCGCGGCCCACATGTATTGGGACGACCACGACGGGGTGGCCTGGCCCTACCGGGCGGGCTCCACCAACAACGGCGACTGGTACTGGTTCGGATGGCTTGAGCGCGGGGCCGAGGGGGCGAGGAGCGTCGATCTCCGCCAGGGGGTCCTTTTCCCCTACCTGGGGGGGAGAGGGACGGAGGTTTGTCCCAGCCTTCGAGTCTCCGGGGAGGGATTCAAGCTCAAGGCCACCGGGGCCTCGTATGGTTACGGCTACAACCTCAACCTCTCCCCTCCTCCCTCCAAGCCGCCAGTGAACATTCGCAACCTCGCCTCCGCCGAGGAGACCGTCCTCCTGGCGGATGCCGCACAGGTGAATGACTTCCAAGCTCCGGCCAGCCCCGAGAACCCGATGCTGGAGGAGTTCTACTACGTCAGCTCACGTGAGCCCACGACCCACTTCCGCCACCGGGGTCGGGCGAATGTTCTGTTCTGCGACGGACATGTCGACTCGGAGTCCCCGGTGGCGGGGTCGATCGACTCCCGCATGCCCCGTGAAGGGGTGGGACGGCTCAGGCCGGAGATCCTAACCCTCAAGTAACCCCCCCCGGGCGTGGGTGGGGTGGGGGCCGTCCTGGAGCGGAAGAGGGGTCGAGACTCCTTCCCTGGTGGGGCGGCAACCGGCGCGGGATCAGCCGGGGGGCCAGCTCATGGGGCGCCCCCCGAGGATGTGGCAGTGGAGGTGCGGCACCGATTCCCCTCCGTTGCGTCCGTTGTTGATCACGAGCCGATAGCCCCCTTCACGGAGACCGAGGGTGGAGGCGACCTCCGCCGCCTTCAGCACCAGGTGACCGAGAAGGGCGTGGTCCTCGGGTTTCGCCTCGGCCACGCGGGGGATCGGCTTCTTGGGGACGATGAGGACATGGACAGGGGCCTGCGGCTGGATGTCGTGAAACGCCAGCACGAGCTCATCCTCGTAGGCGATGCGCGCCGGGATCTGGCGGGCGATGATCTTCTCGAACAAGGTCTGGCTCATATCCGGTCGGGGGGGGCAACCCTCAGAGGACGCAAATCACGCATCGGTTCCCCTCCTGGGTCTGAAGGCGGAGGCAATCCCGCAGGTAATCGACGATCTGGTCGCTTGCCTGCTGGCATCGGTCGTTCCATCGACGGGCGGAGCAGAGTCCCTTGGCGCACCCGCGCAAGCCCCGGTAGACAATCATCCCCGGCTCCGAGCGCAGGCGCTCGAACAGGTCGGTTCGCAGCGACTGGAAAAACTCGAGCTCCCCGCCCCGGGCCACCTCCTGGAGCCGGGAGAGGTCCACCTCGGCCGGGGTGTTGTGGTGGGGGGCCGTGGGTGAAGGGCTGGGGGCCGGTTCCCGGACAGTGAAACCAAGTCGCTGGAGGGCCTGACGCAGGGCAGCGGTGAACTCCACCACCGAGACCGAATGCCGGCCAAGCTCCGCCTTGAAGTAGTGGAGCACGGCCGCCGCCGCGTTCCGGATCACCTCCGGATCAAGCGTCACCCCGGGGCCGAGCACCAGCTCCAGAGCCAGCTCCTCGGCGGAACAGGGAACCTGTTCCCCCGTCGAGAGCTCAAAGACCAGGCAGTCTGGCCGTAAGTTTATCATGCTTGGTTTCCAGCTTCTTCACTTCCTGGACAAAGTCGGTCGCCTCTTCAAAACGTCGGTAGACGCTCGCATACCTCACATACGCGATGGCATCGAGCACACGCAGCTCCTCCATGACGCGGGCCCCGATCTCCCGGCACGGCACCTCTCCGTCGAAGTTGCTCGAGAGCGTGTTGATGATCCGCTCCACCAGGCTGGTGATCGCCTCCTCGCTCACCGGCCGCTTCTGACAGGCCCGCCGGATCCCGGAGAGAAGCTTCTCCTGCGAAAACTCCTCCCGACGATCATCCCGCTTCACTACCATGAGCGTCGGGCGCTCCACATGCTCGTAGGTGGTGAACCGGTAATGGCAATCGAAGCACTCCCGGCGTCGACGGATCGTGGCCCCCTCGCGGGAGGTCCGCGAGTCGATCACTTTATCTTCCGTACAACCACATTTGGGGCAACGCATAGAATAACCAGCCACACAGCATGCTGTGGTGAACGGCACCCTAGGGCACTATATGTGGGGTCGTCAAGGGGGTTGGGGGGCACTTCCCTGAACTCTTGCGTAACCCCCGGGGTGCCGGGTGCGTCATGGATCGCGGGAAACCGCTTGATTAATCTCCTTGGGAAGAGGGTGGTATTGGCTTGCCTGGGTGTAGCCCTGGCAGTGACTGCCGTGCGTGGGGGGCCGGCGGCGGCAAACGAGAGTGCCGCGGTTTTTGGAGGGGGGCTGGTTCCCAAGATTGAGATTGAGGTGGCGGCCCCCGGGATGAAGGTGCTGCGCGACTACCACCAGCAGAACGGGGCTCCCCGTCCGGAACGGGTCGATGTTCCTGCCGTGATCCGCGAGGGGGGGAGGCTTTACACCAATGTGCTGATCCACCTGAAGGGGTCGTGGAGCTTCCAGCCTGTCGACCGCAAGCCTTCCTTCACCCTGAAGTTCGAGAAGGGTTCGGGCGGCGAGCGGTTTCACGGCCTGGAGAAGATCCACCTCAACAACTCGGCCCAGGATCCGACGTTCCTCTGCGAGGCGGTGATGCGGAGCCTCCTGAATGACCTGGGGGTTCCGAGCCCCCGGGCCGGGCATGCGCTGGTCTCGTTGAATGGGCGGCCCCTGGGGCTGTACGTCCTGGTGGAGGGGTGGAACAAGCAGTTCCTCAAGCGCCACTTTGCGGTCACTTCCGGAAACCTCTACGACGGGGGGTCGGGTGGGGATGTCACCAAAGCGCTCAAGGTCGACTCGGGGGATGACCCCGAGGACCGCTCTGACCTGAAAGCCCTGGTGCAGGCCGCCCAGGAGAAGCCGGCCTCGGCCCGGTTCGCGAGGCTCGCGGAGGTGCTGGACATCGACCGCTTCCTGACCTTCATCGCCACCGAGAGCCTCTTTGTCCACTGGGATGGCTACAGTCTGAGCGCGAACAACTATCGGGTGTTCCACGATGCGGGGAGCGGCAGGATGGTGTTCATGCCCCACGGCATGGACCAGCTGTTCGGGGTGAGCCGATCCCCCGAGATGCCCATCCACCAGCCGATGAAGGGATTGGTGGCCCGTTCCCTCGTGTCGACCCGCGAGGGAAAACAGCGGTTTGACCAGCGGCTTCAGTCCCTGGCGACCAACCAGCTTCGCGCCGATGCCGTGGTTGCCCGCATGGAGCAGATCGCCGCCCCCGTGCGGCGGGCCCTTGCCGAGGATGAGAAGGGGCTCCGCTCCTTCAACCACCAGGTCCGGGTGTTGCGGGGGCGGATCGAAGCTCGGATGGCGAGCGTGGCGGCCCAGTTGGGTGAGGCCCCCCGGCCTGCCGAGTTTGGGGTCGATGGGGTTCTGCGGCTGCGGGGATGGGAGTTCCGGGCCGGGCCCGCGGGAGCTGCCACCGGGGAGAAGCAGGTCAACGAGGGACACGAGACCCTGAAGGTTGCCGGGGGGGCCACGACCACCGCCGGATCCTGGAGGCGCCGGATCCTCCTGGCTCCCGGGCGGTACACCTTCGCCGCCCAGGCCTACACCTCCGGGGTGCCTCCCGGAGGCGAGGGGGTCGGGTCCGGGGTGCTTGTCAGGCGGTCCGGCGAAAGGGAGACCTCCGGGCTCAAGATCAGCGAGGATTGGAGCCCCCTGCACTACGACTTCGAGCTCGCGGTGGCCGAGGAGGTGGAGCTGATTTGCGAATTCCGCGGACACGAAGGGGCGGGGTACTTCTATGCAGACTCCCTTCACCTGATCCGGAAGCCGCCCGCTGCCCCAAATCCGAAGTGAATCCCCCCGGGAGGTGATCCGTCTTTGGAATGACGATGTTGTCATTCAACGACCGACCCCAGCCGCGGAGGTGCCGTTTCCGGCCCCTTCCGTTTCCCTGTTCCCCCCGCCTGAGTCTCACCTCCCCGTTCCCGGCCGTCGTGACGGGGGTATTCCTCCTCGTTTTTTGCCTGAGGGGCCGCGCAGAAGTGCCAGGGGTGGACTTTGGACGCGATGTCCGGTCGGTCGTGGGTGAGACCTGTGCCAAGTGCCACAGTCCGGAGAAGCCCAAGGGCGGGGTGGTCCTGACCACGGCGACGAACGAGACCTCGGTGTTCCTCGACCCGCGCACCTGGGAGACCGTGGCCCGTGTCGTGCGGGAGCGGGACATGCCCCCTCCGGGCAAGCCGCAGCCCGGGGAGCCGGAGCGGGCCCGAATGGTGCAGAGTGTTCTCAAGATCCTGGACGCCATCGATGAGAGCACGCTTCCCCAGGTCGCGGGGCGGAAGGTGATCCACCGGTTGAGCCGCCTGGAGTACAACAACACCATTCGCGATCTGCTCGGCGTGGAGACGCATCCCGCCGATGCCTTTCCGTCGGATGGGAGCGGCGGGGGTGGTTTTGACAACAACGCGGCGACTCTGTTTGTTCCCCCGATCCTGATGGAAAAGCTGCTCCAGGCGGCCGGGGATGTTCTGGCGGCCGCGGCGCCGGAGCGGTTTGTCGCGGTGAGACCGGGCTACTTCACCCCGCCGGACTGGGCTGCCCGGAAGAGCCTCGAGGCCTTTGTCCCCCGGGCGTACCGGCGGCCGGTCTCCTCCGAGGAGATCGAGCCGTTGGTGGGATTGGTGGCCGCAGCCCGGTCGAGGGGGGCCTCGTTTGAGGATTCCCTTCGGTTTGCGCTCAAGGCGGTGCTGGTCTCGCCGAACTTTCTCTTCCGCGTCGAGCCGGACCCGCCTCCCGGGGAGACGCGTCGGCTGAACGATCACGAGCTGGCTTCGCGGCTTTCCTACTTCCTCTGGGCGAGCATGCCCGATGGGCTCCTGCTCACCCTGGCGGACCAGGCCCGGCTTCATGAGCCGGCCGTTCTGCGGGCCCAGATCGATCGGATGCTCCTCGATCCGAAGGCCCGCAGCTTTGGGGAGAGTTTTGTGAGCCAGTGGCTCGGGATCCGGAGCCTCAAGACGACGACGCATCCCGACCACGGCCGGTTTCCCTCCTACACGGCAACCCTTCGGGACGCGATGTGTGACGAGCCGGTGCGGCTGTTTGAGCACCTGCTGCGCGAGGATGGGTCGCTCGTCGACCTTCTGGATGCGGACTACACGTTCGCCAACGAGGAGCTCGCCGCCCACTACGGGATTCCCGGGGTCCGTGGACCCGAGATGCGCCGCGTCGCGCTGAAAGACCGGACCCGTGGGGGCGTGGTCTGCATGGGCTCGGTGCTGACGATGACCTCGTACCCGCTTCGCACCAGCCCCGTGCTCCGGGGAAAGTGGCTGATGGAGGAGATCCTTGGCACCCCGTCGCCTCCCCCTCCGCCCAACGTGGTGGGCCTTCCCCCGGACGACGCCAGGAAGGATGGGTTGACGTTCCGGCAGCAGCTCGAGGTCCACCGCAAGAAGCCCGACTGCGCCGCCTGCCACGAACGGATGGACCCTCTCGGCTTTGGACTGGAGAACTTTGACGCCATCGGACGGTGGCGCGACGAGGTCAGCGGCGCCCGGGTGGACGCCTCCGGCAAGATGGCGAGCGGGGAGTCGTTTGACGGGCCCGCCGAGCTGAAGAAGATCCTGGTGCAGCGGAGGGATGAATTCGTCCGGAACCTCACCGAGAAGGCCCTCGCTTACGCCCTGGCCCGCGGGCTGGAGTACTACGACACCCCGGCCGTGCGGCGCATCGTCAAAGGGGTCAAGGCCGACCATTATCGCATCCGGACACTGGTGTTTGAGATCGCGACGTGCTATCCATTCCAGCATAGAAGCGCCGACCCCGGCGCCCAGAACCCATGAGCACCCAGAAGCCCGACCACTCCCACCCCCGCATCAGCCGTCGCACCCTTCTTCGGGGGCTCGGGGTCACGATGGCGCTTCCCCTTTTGGAGTCGATCCCGGGGCTCCGGGGGGCGGAGAGGGCCCCGGCCTCAGCCGACATCCCGATCCGGATGGGGTTCCTCTACATGCCCAACGGAGTGAACACCGCCGCCTGGGCCCCGAAGGGGAGCGGGTCCGGGTTTGAGCTTTCCCCGACCCTCCAGCCGCTGGCGTCACTGAAGCGGGAGATCCTCGTTCTTCGGAATCTCTGGAACCAGTCCGCCAACACGGGGGACGGGCATTACGTGAAGACGGGCGGTTGGCTCACCGGGACCACAATCACCAAGACCACGGGGAGCGACCTGCGAAGCGGCGGGGTCTCGGTCGACCAGATCGCCGCCCAGAAGATCGGCAACCTGACCCCGCTCCCCTCGCTGGAGCTGGGGATCGATCCCGTGACCACCGGCGTCGACGTCAACGTCGGCTACACCCGCCTCTACGGCTCCCACATCTCCTGGAGCACCCCGGTCACCCCCGTGGCGAAGGAGATCAACCCGCGGCTCGCCTTCGACCGGCTCTTTCGAAGCGACCTGGCCGACCGCCGGATCTCCTCCGAGGACCAAAGCGTGCTGGATGCGGTGCTGGAGGAATCCCGCCGCCTGCGGGCGCGTGTCAGCCGGGCCGACCAGCTGAAGCTCGATGAGTATTTTGAGAGTGTGCGCGCCGTGGAGAAGCGGATCGCGTTTGAGGCCCGCCGCAAGCAGGGGGAGGTTCTTGGGGACAGGGCGGCGCGGGCGGAGGTCGAGAAACTCGGCCGGCGCATCACCGACTTTTACAGCGACCCGGCCCGGGTGAGCGAACGGACCGGGAACCACACGGAGCAGGTCCGCCTCATGCTCGACGTGATGTGGCTCGCCTTCTGGACCGACTCCACCCGGATCAGCACGTTCATGTTCGGGAACGCGGTGAGCGGCCGCAACTTCAGCTTTCTGGACGGAGTGAAGGGGTCGCACCACGAGCTCTCGCATCATGAGCGGAAGCCCGAGAAGCTGGAGCAATATGCCCTCATCAATCGATGGCACGTCGACCAATACGCCTACCTGCTCCAGCGGTTGGCCTCGACCCGGGAGGGGGAGGGGACCCTGCTTGACCACTCGATGATGGTCTTTGGTGCCGGGATGAGCGATGGCAACAGCCATGATCCCCACAACCTGCCGGTCCTCCTCGCGGGCCGCGCCGGGGGTAGCCTCCAGACCGGTCGACACCTCGTCTACGGGAAGAACACCCCGCTCTGCAATCTGTACCGCTCGATGCTTCGTCGGATGGAGGTCCGGGTGGATCGCCTGGGGGACAGCACCGGTGAGCTCGAGGGTTTGGAGGATCCCGCCTTCCAGGGGACCCCCGACGCCGCATAGGCCAGGGGATCTCCCCTCAGAGGGTAGACACTGACGAGGGGAAGGTTCGTCCCGGTCGCCCAGCCTTCGATCCTGCCCCGCCGGAGCGCAGACAGCCTTGTCTGCTGTATCGCCGACTGCCTAGTCGGCTG
>DMJJ01000013.1 GCA_003452185.1 Verrucomicrobiales bacterium
CTCGCGCTCCTGGCGCGCACGGTGGCCATCCTGCCACAGGAACGGACCCGCCTCCAACGGCAGCGGGTGCTCGGCCCCGCCGGCACCCTCAACCCGGGCGCGGCTTGGCTGCCGGCGACCCTGGCGGTTCTGGTGTGCGGCCTGCAGGTCTCCTTCTGGCAGCATGCCACCACGTGCTCCATAGAGATGTTCCATCTCTTCCTGCTCGCGTTCGTTCTCCGATGCCTTGCCGAATTCCGCCTGGATGGCAAGGAGTCGTGGCTCCTGAAGGCCGCCCTGACCTACGGACTCGGGATGGCCGACGACTATGTCCTGATCGCCTTTCTTCCGCTCTTCCTGGGCACCGTCGCCTGGCTGAAGGGAACGGCATTCTTCAACTTTCAGTTCCTTGTCCGCTTCTCGCTCCTCTGGTGCGCGGGGCTCCTGATCTACCTGCTGATCCCGATCGCCCACGCCGCCTCCGACACCTCGATCAACGGTTTCTGGGGCTCGCTCCGGGCTTACCTCGGAGGCCAGAAATACGCCATCCTCGGCTACAAGCGAATCAACGCGCTGCTCCTCTCCATGGTTTCCCTCTTCCCGCTCCTGGGACTGGCCTTCCGATGGGGTGAGGGTGGTGGGGACATCAGCGGCGCCAGCGGGAAGATCACGACCCTTGCTGTGCATCTGATCAGCCTGGCGTTCCTGGCCCTGGGGCTCGCCATTCCGTTTGAGGTTGCCGGAAGCCGTTTCTCGCTGCGCCACCTGGGCGTCGACGGTGGGGGTGGGCCGGCTGCCAGCCTCCTCACGATCTTCTACCTCAGCTCGCTCTCCATTGGGTACTACGCCGGATACCTCTATTCGGTGTTTGGCACCCCGTCGATCCACCGTTGGGACCGGACATCCCCGATCGGCAAGGCCCTTGCCTCCGGGGTCGTGGCGCTGTTGTTCATCGCGCTCGCCGCGGAACCCGCCGCCCTCCTTTACACGTCCTGGGCTCCCCGCTCCGCAGCCCACGGCCCGGAGCTCGAGCGGTTGGCAAAACGCCTTGCCGCCGAACTCCCGAACGGGTCGATGGCCATCTCCGACACCGACATCTTCCGGTTGCTGACCAAGGCAGGGCTCGCCGCGGCCGGACGCTCCAAGGAGGTGATCGATGTGAGTTCCGGCGGGCTTCGAACCGTTGTTTATCACCGGTACATGCACAAGGCCCACCCGGCGCAGTGGCCTGATGTGCAGGCGGACTTCGCGGCGGACGGGCTTTTCCAGCCGCGGCTCGTGAACCAGAAGCTGACCCTCCTCTCCCAATCCAACGTCGTCTACTACACGGAGCCGAGCTTCGGTTACTTTTTTGAAGCCCACTATCTCGAGCCGCAGGGGCTGGTTTCACGCCTCCACCCCCTCCCGGCGACCGTCATCGAGCCCCCGGCTCCCTCCGCTGCCGCGGTGGCCCAAGCCGTCGCCTACTGGGGACGGGTCGCGTCAGAGGAATTCCCGTCGCTCCTCAGCTCTCTCCCCAAGCGCACCAACACCCCCCCGAGCAACGTCAGCGCCGCCATGGTCCGGATGAGCTACTCCCGCATGCTCAACTACTGGGGAGTGGTCGCGGAACGGGCCGGGTTCCGCAAGGAGGCGGGTGAATTGTTCCAGCGGGCGGTCGCCATCAATCCCATCAACCCCTGCGCGTATCTGAACCTCCGCTACAACCAGCAGCTCCAGGCGAACGGAAGTCCGTTCGTGGAGATGGACAAATCGGTTGCGGCACTCTTCCGCGCCGCCTCCCAGGCGGACGGCATGGAAGGGGTTCTCAGGGACCACGGGCCGGTGGATGAAACCGGCAACCTGCTCTTCACCAGCCAGCTGTTCGCCCAAGGGCAGGATTACCTCCAGGCCGCGCAGATGGTGAAAATCGCAGGGGCCCGGTTCCCCGACTCATCCGAGTACACGCTCTCGGTCGCCAAGCTCCTCAACCAGGCAGGGCGCCCGGACCTCGCCCTCACCACCGTCGACCAGCTCCGGGCGGCGGCCCCCGCAGCCTTCACGCGAAGCCTGAGCAACTCCCTCGAGATCCTGGAGGTCGAGTCCCGCGCGCTGTTCCGTGTGGGAAACTGGCCCAAGGCGGAGTCCCTCCTCAAGGAAGCGATCACCCGTCACCCGACGGAGGATGCCCCTTATTCCACGCTCGTCTCGCTCCACATCCAGCGGGCCCTCAACTCCTCGCGGCAGGGGAATTCAAACGACTTCACCGCAGAGATCCACTCCGCCCAGGAAATCCTGAAGAGCCAGCTCGCCCAGCAGCCTCGAAACTCCTCCGCCTGGGTCAACTATGGGGCCACGTTCATGCGCCTTGGGGATCACTCCGGAGCCCTGCCCGCCCTGAACCAGGCCGTCAGCCTGGAGCGGACAAACAGCGCGGCCCTCCTGAACCGGGCGATCTGCAACCTCCGAACCGGACAGCTCGACGGTGCGCAGGCCGACTACCTCCAGCTCTACTCCCAGCTGGCGCCCGATCCCCCCTACCCTGTGCTCTACGGCCTCGGGGAGGTCGCGTTCCGGAAGAACCAGAAGAAGGAAGCCGCCCAGTTTTTCCGCAAGTACCTCGACCGCGCCCCCGAATCCGAAGAGGCCGACGGGGTGCGGAAGAGATTGAAGAGTCTGTAGCCTCCTCCGGCTCCTCTCACATTCCAGCAGGCTGCAGACACACCCCCTCCCGGGCAGGGGCCGTACTTGTTCGCCAAAATGGGCTCACGGGCTGGACAGAAAGGCTGGAGCCCGTACGCTCGGGGGAATGGCACTCCACGCCTCTCGCGCTCGAGGAGGCTTCACCCTGATCGAGCTCCTAGTGGTGATTGCCATCATCGCCCTTCTCGCTTCACTCCTGCTCCCGGCACTCTCACGAGCCAAGGAGCAGGGGCGTAAGGCCAGCTGTATTAGTAACCTCCGTCAGGTGGGGCTTGGGACCAAGCTCTTCGCTGCAGACCACGACGGGGCATACCCCTGGCACGAAATCCCCCAGCTCGGAGGCACCTACGGCGCTTACGCCGGGGCTGGGTGGCGGAATTTTTCTGCCATCTCCAACGAGCTCGCCACCCCCGAGCTCCTCGCCTGTCCAAGCGACCGTGCCACACTCCCCGCTCTCTCGTGGTCCACGGCTGGGGCCGGGCTGGGAAGTCCCTCCAAACAGGGAAAGGGGGTCAGCTACTTCGTTGGGCTTGATGCGTTTGAGCAATACCCACTCACCCTCCTGAGCGGCGATCGCAACATCGCCCACGGAGAGGCGGGCGCCTGCAAGAGCGCTGCGCCTGATCCCGGGGTTCCGGCACTCTTGATGAAGAAAGACAACCTGACCCTCTCCTGGACCGAGGAGATCCACGGTGGTCGAGGCAATCTGGCGCTGGGTGACGGGAGCGTGCAGCCGACCGGAGGTCCGGAGCTCCGCACCGCAGTCTACCAAGCGGTTGGTGAACTCTCCTCCAAGGAGTTGGTCACCATTGGTGGATCCGCGCCAAACAACCACGTCCTGCTTCCACGCTAACGCGGCTATCGCGATCCCGCCCCGGCCCCCCGCCGAACCCGATTCGGAGCCTCCCACGCGCAGAAACGGGTGAACGCCGCGGTTTCCCCCCTCCCAGCGCCGGGCCCCCGCCGCGTGAAGCGAAAGGAGATCAAGATTCTTCTTTCAATCTTCGTAACAATCGATACAGTCCGGTAATTCCTCCTGCATTTGGTCTGAGTTGCTGTAATGAGTTGCACTGGACAGTCGCGGACACGGATTCGACTCGACGATTTTGTTTCGTCCCCGTTCGCGCCCCTTTTGCTCCCCCCCCACTTTTCCCTGAGGTTTAGCCATCCCCGAGCCTCTCGCCCGACTCTCCGCCGTCAGGCGGTCCCTGGGTCCTGGACGCCCCTGTTCAGCTCCCGAGTCAACACTGTCCCTTGCCCATGAACCCACAACAACAGAAACCTCAAATGAACCCGCAACAACGTCATCGCCCACCTGCCTGGCCTTACATTTGCCTGGCAGCGGCCCTTGGCATCACTACCGCCCAGGCGCAAATCGCCATCCCGTCGGCCTCCCGCGTCACAGCCGTTGACACGTCGAAGCCCGGGTTCAAGTTCCGGATCTTCGCGAACAAGGCGAATACCGACAACAACAACACCCGCACTGAGGACGCCCTCGCAGGCCGCCTGCTGGCTGGCGACGGAACCCCGCTTCCCAACCTCGCCAACCCGCAGTCCCAGGGTGCCGCGCTGGATGTCTCGGCGGATCCCAATCCGGCCAACGCGCCGATCTCCTTCGAGATCGACACCGTCATCAACCTGAACAAGAGCGGGGGCGGCGGAGCTGGCAACTTCAAGCCCGACCTCGGAATGCCCGGTGTTCCGGCGACCGATGGATCGAGCGACGGCCTGGCCGCCGAGATCATCACCTATCTCGATCTCCCCGCCGGGGTGATCACGATGGGTGTGAACTCGGACGACGGCTTCCGCACCTCGGCGGGCGTGCTCAACGACGCGCTCCGTCGTGTCACCCTCGGCGAGTACGAGGGGGGACGGGGTGCGGGTGATACGATTTTCACCTTCACCGTCCCTGAAGCGGGCATTTACCCCTTCCGTACGAGCTACGAGCAGGGGGGTGGCGACGCGAATATCGAGTGGTTCACGGTTGCCCAGGATGGCACCAAGATCCTGCTCAACGACGTGGACAATGGCGGCATCAAGGCCTATCGGGCCGTGGTTCCCAGCCCCCTCGACCCCTATGTCAGCTCAGTGATTCCCGCTCCGGGTAACCGGCAGCAGAACGCTGTCTACCCTAAGGTTGAAGTGGTCCTGGTCGACGGGGACGCGGTGCCCATTGACGACGGCACGACCTCGCTGACGGTGGATGGCCGGCTGGCCGCCAAGAAGCGGAGCGGCAACACCCTCACCCTGACCTATGATCCCCCGGGCATCCAGTTCCCGTTTGACACGCACCAGGCCACGCTGGTCATCAACGGCAAGGCGGCCGCCTTCACGCGGACCGACACCTGGACCTTCCGGAACCTCAAGAAGGTCATCCTTCCGAGCCCGCTGATCCTGGAGAATTTCGACTCCTATCAGGAGGGAACCCAGCCCACCGACTGGGTGCCGACCAACTTCACGGTCGACTGTACTCCCGGGGAGGACATCACCAACCAGAAGTCCGACACCTACAAGAACTGGGTTGTCATCAGCACGGACACCATCCCGCTGATCGACGACGATGGCATCACGAACGTGAATCCGACGGAAACCCTCAACGGGGTCCCGATCACGATCGATGTGCTCCGGTCCGGCAACGTGCTCTACGCCGAATCCGACAGCCGCTGCAACGGAAGCCGCTCCGCGGTCATCTCCAATAACGATGGGGCCTACGGCCAGACGCAGTTCATCGTCACCAAGCCGTACAACCTCTCCGCTGTCGGCGCCCCGGTGCTCTCGTTCAACAGCGCTTACGAGCAGAACCAGGACAGCTACGGTGGTGTTGAGTACTCCGTGGATGGCGGCACCACCTGGATGCCCGTCGTCTACTTCCTGGACGTCCCGGATATCGTGGTGCGCCCCGATGGCACCACCGACGGGGTCACCACCCTCACCCAGCCCCAGGGCGACACCTCGCTCTGGACCGTGGACGGCGTTGTCAAGGGCATCGCCTACGGCGATGCCGCGGCCGCCCCGATCGTCGATGGGATTGGCGACTACATTGTTCCCCGCATCAACGACAACAACACTGAGGGCAAGCGGATTGAAATCTTCCGCCTCCCGGCTGCTGCCGGAAAGGCTGACGTCCGCCTGCGCTTCTCCGCCACCGGTTCCGACAGCTGGTACTGGTTCGTTGACAACGTCGCCTTCTACGACATCCCTGTCGCCTCGCAGTACGTTGTGATTCCCCCGGCCTCGCGCGTCACCCCCGACACCTCGAAGCCCGGGTTCAAGTTCAGCATCTTCGCCAACAAGGCGAACACGGACAACAACAACACCCGGACTGAAGACGCCCTCGCCGGGCGCTTGCTCGCGGGTGACGGCACCCCGCTCCCCAACCTGGCCAATCCCCAGGCCCAGGGCGCGGCCCTCGACGTCGCCACCGATCCCGATCCCCTCAATGCTCCGATCAACTTCGAGATCGACAGCGTGATCAACCTGAACAAGGGCGCGGGCGGCGGGGCGGGCAACTTCAAGCCGGACCTGGGCATGCCCGGGGTTCCTGCCACCGACGGCTCGAGCGACGGGCTCGCTGCCGAGATCATCACCTACATCGAGCTCCCGGCCGGTCTCGTCACGATGGGTGTCAACTCGGACGACGGCTTCCGGACCTCCGCTGGCGCCCTGAATGACGCGCTTCAGCGGGTGACCGTGGGCGAGTACGAGGGGGGCCGTGGCGCTGGCGACACGATCTTCACCTTCCAGGTCATCGAGCCGGGGATCTATCCCTTCCGCACCAGCTATGAGCAGGGCGGCGGCGATGCAAACATCGAGTGGTTCACGGTCGCGGCCGACGGGACCAAGATCCTCGTGAACGACACCGAGAACGGTGGCGTCAAGGCCTACCGCGCCACGGCGGCCGCCCCTGCGGCCCCGTACGTGAAGTCGGTCATCCCGCAACCCGGTGACCGCCAGCTCAACGCGGTCTATCCCAAGGTCGAGGTCGTGCTGGTGGATGGCGACACCGCCATCATCGACGATGCGGCGACCACTCTCCTCGTCGACGGCAAGGCCGCCGCGAAGTCCCGCACTGGCCACACCCTGACCCTGACCTACGACCCGAAGGGGATCCAGTTCCCGTTCGATTCGCACAAGGCCGAGCTCAGCATCAAGGCCGCCGGTGGCTATGTCCGCAAAGAGCAGTGGGTGTTCCGCAACCTCAAGAAGGTGGTCCTGCCGACCCCGCTGATCCTCGAGAACTTCGACTCGTATGACGAAGGAACGCAGCCGACGGATTGGGTGCCGACCAACTTCACGATCGATTGCACGCCCGGTGAGGACATCCACAACCAGAAGTCCGACACCTATAAGAACTGGGTTGTCATCAGCACGGACACCATTCCGTTCATCGATGACGACGGCATCACCGAAGTGAATCCGACCGAGACCCTGAACGGGATCCCGGTCACGATCGACATGCTCCGCTCGGGCAACGTCCTGTATGCCGAGTCGGACAGCCGCTGCAACGGCAGCCGCTCCGGGGTCATTGCCAACAACGACGGGCTCTACGGCCAGACCCAGTTCATCGTCACCAAGCCGTACAACCTCTCCAAGGTCACTGACCCGGTCCTCTCGTTCAGCAGCGCGTATGAGCAGAACCAGGACAGCTACGGCGGCGTGGAATACTCCGTCGATGGCGGTGCAAGCTGGATGCCGGTGGTGTACTTCCTGGACGTGCCGGATATCTCGGTCCGCCCGGATGGCACCACGGATGGCGTCACCACCCTCAACCAGCTCCAGGGTGACACCTCCCTCTGGACGGTCGACGGGTTCGTGAAGGGCCTCTCCTACGGGGATGCCGCCGCGGCTCCGATCGTCGAGGGGATCGGGAACTACATCGTTCCCCGGATCAACGACAACCACACCGAGGGGAAACGGATCGAAATCTTCCGTCTCCCGGCGGCCGCTGGTAAGTCGGACGTCCGCCTCCGCTTCTCCGCCACCGGTTCCGACAGCTGGTACTGGTTCGTGGACAACGTCGCGCTCTACGACATCCCGTCGCCTGACTCCGCGAACAGCCCGCAGGTCAGCATCGCCCGCAATGGTGCCGATGTCGTGATCACGTTCACCGGCACGCTGGAGTTCGCGAGCGCCATGTCGGCCAGCCCGAACTGGCAACCTGTGGTCGGAGCGGTCAGCCCGCTCACGATCAAGGCTGCCCAGCTGACGGGCCAGGTCTTCTACCGCGCCGTCCGCTAAACGCGGGCTGACGCAGTCGATCGATCCTCACGAAGGGCCACCGGAAACGGTGGCCCTTCTTCTTTGCCGGGCCGGAGACGTCCATGGCGAATGGTTTGACCCGGGGGGCTTTCCCTCCGATAGTCGCGTCCATGGGTGAGCCAGCGCCCGTAACGACCGGAAGGATGGGAGCTGACATGTCCCCTGCTCTCCTGTGGCGCTATTGTGCTGCGGGAGGGAGTGGGGCCCTGGTTTTCCTTTGCCTCCTGCTTACAGAAGGGGCGTCGGCGGCCGGGACCAACTCCCCGACCCTCCCCTTCCCTCAGGGACACAGGGTCCGCAGTCTGCTCGAGGCACGGCTCGCATCGGCCCCCGTTGCCCCCCCTCCAGAACCGCTCCCCTCGCCCCGCACCCGGCCCGAGTTGCAGGAACTTGTCCAGCGACGTGCTATCAGGGCCTGGCGTGAACTCCTTCAGGCCCAGGCCAACACCGGCCCCCCGGGCGGCTTTGGCGTGATCGAGATCGCCATTGGCCGATACGGAGAGTTGGCGAGCTACCGCTGGGGAACCAACACCTTCACCCTCAGCCAGACTGCGCTCTGCGAGGAAGCGCTCCAGAAGGCAGCCCCCTATCCGACCCTGGACGTGGCGGCCCAACGGCTCCTCGGAATCGACACCAGCAGGGTTGTAATCCGGCTTGATCTGGAGGAACAGGCCTCACCCCCCTCCCGGGGGCCCCTTACCGAGGAGGCTGGGCTGCCCTATGGCACGTATTACTACACGCGGTTTGGGGCGATGGACCCCTTTCCGTG
>DMJJ01000311.1 GCA_003452185.1 Verrucomicrobiales bacterium
CCGAGGCCGCGAAATCCATCCCCGCCGGGGCATAGCCGTCCCGCCACAGGATGTTTCGCTCGAACACCGTCGAACAGGCCGGATACCAAACGTGGGGGCAGAACGTGTAGTCGACGAGGATGTTGTTCTGCACCCGGCGGAAAAACCCCTCACGCAGTTTGATCCCGCCGGCGAGGCAGAGGTTGTCATGGATGTCGTAGTTCGAGGACCCGTCGTCCAGATCGATATCCCACCCATGGTCGCATCGCCACCGGTTGAAGCGGAGCGTGACCGGGCGGACCGTATCCCAGAGCGCCATATCGGGGTGCTTCCCGATCCACGCCTCGGTCACCCGCGCGTCCGGGTTGTAGAACCGGTCCCGCCCCCAGGAGTTGAATGACCCGTGATCGCCGGTTTCCTTGACGGTGTCGAAGACATCGTTCCACTCGATCACATGACCGCCGAAGCACCCATCGCACAGATTGATCCCCGCCCTGGGCAGGTCGTAAATGGTGTTGTGGGAGAGGGTGATCTCGGAGGCGATCGCGATGTTCACACCGGCGGATTGCTTTTCCACGCGCCCCCCGCCGTGGATGAGGTTTCCCTCAATCCGGCAGCGCGCCGGGTAGGCATCGGAGCGGGGCCCACGCCCGGTGTCGATCCGCTCCAAGGGCTGCGTTTCGGCGTACTCGAACAGGGGGGACCGCACCGCCGCCGGATCCCCGACCAGGCTCACGCCGCTGGCCCCGGGGTTGCGGATCTCGTTGTTGGCGATCGTGAGGTCGCGGTTGTATCCGCTGATGAACACGCCGTTGCCTCCCACCTCGTCGATCCGGGAGTCGAGCAGCGCGCAGTGCTCCGCCCCCGCGAACACCACGGCCCCACCCCGGTAGGTGGTCCAATCGCTTCGAAGCAGGGGCTCGCGATTCTCCATGAACGTGCGGGCCGTGTGGGCCAGGGTCAGGCCGCGGACCTCGATCCACCGGACAGGCGCACCAGGGCTCCCCTGAAACTCGATCAGATGACGCACCTCGGCTGTCTCCACGAGAGCCGAGGCGAGGTCCAGTCCCTCGGGCGGGAGGAAGAGCAACCGGTGCCGGCTCCGGTCAAGGAACCACTCGCCGGGGGCATCGAGTTCCTCCCGGATGTTCTCAACAAACCGATACTGCGGATGCATCCCGAGCCGGCGGTTGTTCTGCCATCCCCCCTCGAGACTCAAGCCATTGGTGGCATCCTTGCCAAGGATGCGATAGTGGAAGTCCCCCCAGAGGTGGACATGCATCGCGTGAAGAAACCCACCCGCGGGATCGGCCCAGCGGGCCACCCTCGCCGGACTGATGCAGTCGGCTGCAAACCCCTCGAGGTACTCCGCCCTCGGATCACGATTCGGATACCGCGCAAGGGGCTGTCGCTCCCCGTTCACGAACAGCTGGTCGATCTCGAGCCCCGGGGGAACCTCGGCCTCCTGGATCCCACCGCCCGCGGGAACCCAGTTGAGCCGGAGCCGCCGGCCCCCGGTCAACACCGGGCGTTCGCTCCCCCAGGGAAGCACGATCACGGGGGCGTGCGCCGTCCCGGAGTCCTCCGGGCCGAAGCGAACCGGGGCGCTCAAGGGATAGCTCCCACCGCGCAGGTACAGGCGGGCGGTCCGGTGCCCGGCCACCCCCGAGGAGCGGAGCCGCGCCTGGGCCTCGCCGATCGTTCGCACGGGCGCGCCCCGTGTGCCGGCAGCCGCGTCGTCCCCGTCCGGGGCCACGTAGATCTCCCACGCCAGCCCGGGGCCGCAGGCTCCCAGGAGAATCCCAAGGACGAGGGTCAACGGGGACCTCATGACGGTGTGGAGGCAGGGAGAGAGCAGGAGATTCATTGGCAACCGTGCTCAAGTAGCCGACCCCACGGGGGACGTCGAGGGACTTTTCCTTTCCCATCCCGGGAGGATGCGGTTTTATTCCTCCATGCACCGAATCGCCCGCAGCGCACTCCTCGCCGCCATGCTCAGCCCTGGGATCCTGATCTCCCGAAGCGCGATCGCGGCGGGATCGGCCCCCGCGCCCGTGGTGGCACTCTGGCCCGGGACCCCGCCGGGGGATTCCGCGTCGCCCGGGGAGGAGAAGGACCTCACGACCCCGAAGGACGGACTTGTGGCCGGCAGGCGGCTGATCCGGCTGGGGAATGTCTCAAGTCCCTCCCTCACCCTCTATCGCCCCCCGAAATCGAAGGCCACCGGCACCGCGGTGCTGGTCTGCCCGGGCGGCGGATATCATATCCTGGCGATGGACCTCGAGGGAACCGAGGTTGCGGAGCGCCTGAACGCGATGGGAGTCACGGCCGTGGTCCTGAAGTATCGGGTTCCGGTGCGAAAGGACCGGCCCCGGTTTGAGGCGCCGCTCCAGGATGCGCAGCGGGCGATGGGGCTGATCCGGCTTCATGCAGGCGAGTGGGGGATCGACCCGGGCCGGGTCGGGATTCTCGGGTTCTCCGCGGGCGGACACCTCTCCGCGGTCACCAGCTGTCACGACGACACCCGGACCTATCCTCCCGTGGATGCCGCCGACAAGGAGCGCTCCCGTCCCAACTTCGCCGTCGTGGTGTACCCCGGCTACCTCGTGGAGGGAAAGGAAGGGACCACCCTGCCGCCGGAGCTCACGGTCACGGCGGCCACCCCTCCCACGTTCCTCGTGCAGGCGGAGGACGACGAGGTTCCGGTCGAATCGAGCCTGTTTTACTTTCACGCCCTGAAGAAGGCGAAGGTCGAGGCGGAGCTCCACGTGTATGCCAGGGGGGGACACGGGTACGGCCTCAGGCCGACCTCCGAGCCGGTGACGCACTGGCCCGACCTGCTTGAGGCCTGGATGCGGCATCGGAAGCTGCTCGAGCGCGCGCGCTGAGCCTTCCCTCACCCGGGTATGAGCAAGGCCTTCACACGGGAATCGGATGATGAATCGGAGTTTCCCGCGGCACGCCCCTCCTCCTCCCTGCCGCCGGGCACCCCGAACTATCTGACCCCGGATGGGGCGGAGCGGATCCGCGCAGAGCTCGCCCGCCTCGTTGAGGTGGAGCGGCCCGCGCGGCTTGGTTCCCCCGGGAACGCGGGAGACCGCTCCCGCGTGGCGGCCCTGGATCAACGCATCCTCCAACTGCAGGAAACCCTGCAAACCGCCGTGGTCCCCTCCCCCCCGGACCCGGGCGACACCCGGCTTCGGTTTGGCCAATGGGGGCATGTGCGCCGCGGCGGGGGAGAGACGGTCTGGTACCGGATCGTGGGTGTCGATGAGATGGATGTCGACCGGGGATGGGTCAGCTGGCTCTCGCCGATCGCCCGGGCCCTGGTGAACCGAACCCCCGGGGATCGCGTTCAGTTCCGGTTTCCCTCCGGGCAGGAGGAGCTCGAGCTGTTGGAGGTGCGAACCCAGGCCCCGGCCTGCGAGGGGGGCGGGCTGTGACCGCATCGTAACCGGGGGACCGAGGAGAGAGGGTTGATTTGTGGACCGGGGGTGCCATGTTGTCGCCCCATATGACGACCTCAACGCCGGCCCCGATCCCCAACGAGCACCTCCTGAGCGCCCTCCGATGGCGCTACGCCACGAAGCAGTTCGACCCCGGGAAGAAAATCCCCGCCCCCACCTGGGAGACGCTGGAGGAAACCTTGGTCCTGACCCCCTCGAGCTTCGGTCTCCAGCCCTGGAAGTTTCTCATCCTGCAGGATGCCGCCATTCGGGAGAAGCTGGTGCCTCATTCCTGGGGGCAGCGGCAGGTGGCTGACGCCTCCCATCTGGTGGTCATGGCCGTAAAGACGCAGATCACCGCCGGGGACATCGACGCCTACCTGCAGGACACGGCCCGCACGCGCGGGATCCCGGTCGACTCCCTCGCTGGTTTCCGAAAAATGCTGGTCGGAAGCATCCTCGAGGGGCCGATCTCCAAGCAGATCCCCGAGTGGGCCACCCGTCAGGCCTATATCGCGCTCGGAAACCTGATGACAGCCGCAGCCCTGCTCGGGATCGACACCTGCCCGATGGAAGGGTTCGAGCCGGCCCGCTACGATGAGATCCTGGGGCTTGGAGCCCGGGGACTGACGACCGCTGTGCTCTGCCCGGTCGGGTACCGGGCCTCGGGGGACAAGTATGCCACCCTGGCCAAGGTGCGGTTCCCCCGAAACCAGGTCGTGGAACATCTGTCGCAGGCTTGACCTCCCTGCCGGGGAGGAGAATTCTTCTCCCCAGTCGACAGGACCACAATCGCATACCCACACCCAAGCCATGCCCAATCCCTGGACCGGAAAAGGAAACCCCTACACCCGCAAGGAAGTCGTCGAGCGCCTGCGCGCCACCCTGAAGAAGGGGGAGCCGATCATCGCCGCCGGGGCGGGAACGGGCATCAGTGCCAAGTTCATCGAAAAGGGAGGGGCGGACCTGATCATCATCTACAACTCGGGGCGTTTCCGGATGTCGGGCCATGGCTCGACCTGCGGCCTCATGGCCTATGGCGATGCGAATGCCGTGGCCATGGAAATCGGGGAATACGAGGTCCTGCCCGTGGTCGAGGAAGTCCCCGTGATCTGCGGGGTGCATGCCACCGATCCCCGCCGCCGGATGTGGCACTGGCTGCTTCAGGTCAAGGAGATGGGGTTCAGCGGCGTGAACAACTTCCCCACGCACACAATCGTCGACGGCCACTTCCGCCAGGTGCTCGAGGAAACGGGCATGAGCGTCAAGAAGGAGTTCGAGATGGTGGCCCTGGCCCGGAAGATGGACCTGTTCAGCATCGTCTACGTTGCCACGCCCGATGAGGCCAAGTCGATGGCGCAGGCCGGCGCCGACGCGATCATCGCCCATGTCGGAACGACCGTGGGCGGCTCCATCGGGGTGAAGGGTGCGGTGGTCTCCATGGACGAGGCGGTCCGCAGGACCCAGGCAATCATCACCGCGGCGAAGTCGGTTCGGAAGGATCTCTTCTTCCTCAGCCACGGCGGGCCGATCTGCACGCCCGAGGATGCCGCGTACGTGAACGAGCGCACGGAGTGTCTCGGGTTCGTCGGGGCCTCCAGCCTGGAACGGATGGGCGTGGAGCAGTCGCTCATCGACATCACCCGCCGGTTCAAGAAGATCCCGGTCCCCGCGGCCAAGGCGGCGAAGCGGAAGCGCTAGTCATCCGAGCCCCGCCCATGAGCATGAGCCCGCAGGATCGAAGGTTCGTCACGGCGAACGAGGCGGTGCGGTATCTCTCCCCCTGGACGCTGGAGGAGTGGATGTGCCGCTCGGATGTCGTCCCGAACAAGGAGCTGCTGCTCGTGCGCGCCAACATGGAGGCGGGGCGCTGTCACCCCTTCCACACCCACCCGACCCGGGAGGAGATCATCTTCATCATCTCCGGCAAGGCGGAGCAGTGGTGCGGCAAGGACCACCGCATCCTGCAGCCGGGCGAGATGGTGCTGATTCCCAAGGGGGAGGTGCACGGCACCTACAACCCCTTTCCCGAGAAGCTGGTCTTCCTGGCGATCCTCTCCCCGGCGGAGGCCGCCGATCCCCCGATCGTCGATGTCTCACAGGAGGAGCCGTGGCGGTCGATCCGGAGTTCATTCCCCCCCTGCACCTGAAGAGCTGCCCGACGGAGCTCGGGGTGAAAGCCGGGGGCCCGCAAGGCACAAGCCCCGGCTCCCTCTAGCCCCCGGCTCCCTCTAATTGCTGGCCATCCGGGGCCCCCTCGACTAAATGGGAGGGGATGAAACTGACCTGGAAGGACCATGAGGAAATTGCCTGGGCGCTGATCGACAAGTTCCCGGATCAGGATCCCTTGAAGCTCAGCTTTCCCAAGCTCCACAAGATGGTGTGCGAGCTGGCGGAGTTCGGGGACAAGCCCGAATCGTCGAACGAGAAGGTCCTCGAGAACATCCAGATGAGCTGGTACTCGGAACGCAACTGAATCGCATGCAAAAGACTGTCGTCCGCCCCGCGAAAGCCGCCCCTGCCCTCGGGCCGTACAACCACGGCATACGGGTGGGGGATCTCCTGTTTTGCGCCGGCCAGATCCCCGTGGACCCTGCCTCGCCGCAGGCCCCCTTCCCCGCGGATGTGCGGTCCCAGACCGAACGGGTGCTCGAGAACATCCGACTCATCCTGGAGGACCAGGGCCTGGGGTTCGCCCAGGTGGTCAAGTCGACCGTGTTCATGGTGAACCTGGGCGACTTCGCCGCGATGAATGAGGTTTACGGACGCTACTTCACGACCGATTTCCCGGCCCGATCCACGGTCCAGGTGGCGGCCCTGCCGCGGGGCGCGCAGGTCGAGATCGAGGTCGTGGCCCATTACCCCGGGACCCACCCCTGATGTCGTCCCTCACCCTCCTCCTGCTCGCTATCGTGGCCGGCCTCGCCGTCGGGGGCATCGCCGGATGGCTCCTCTCCCTCCGCCGTTCAACGGCCGACCCGTCGCGCGGCATTCTGGAAGCCGAGCTCCGGGGCCGCATCACACACCTTGAATCCGAGCTCCAGGGGTTGAGGTCGGAAGTGACCGCAGCCCGGTCGGCCGCGGCCGCCGCAGGGGCCAGACGGGAGGCTGCCGAGGGGGAGCTCGCCACCACGCGCGGGGAAGTGCACCGGCTCCAGGAGATCGAGGCGGAACTCCGCGCGACCGTGGCAAGCCATTCGGAAAACCTCGCCGGCGCCCGAGCCAGCCTCGGGGCACTCCAGGAGCGGACCCGGGAACAGCAGGCCCGGCACGAGGAGGACCTTCGCACCCTCCGCGACTCCCACTCCAAGGCCCTGGCCGACCTCCGGGAGGCGTTCAAGGCGCTCAGTGCCGACGCCCTTCGACAGGTCCAGCCCGAGTTCCTCCGGCTGGCCAACGAAACCCTCTCCAAGGTCGCCGAATCGGCCAAGGGAGACCTCTCCCAGCGGCAGGAATCGATCGCCGGGCTCGTCAAGCCGCTTGAGGAGCAGCTCCAGACCTACCAGCAGCGGCTCCAACAATCCGAAACGACCCAATCCTCCCTCCTCGGGGAGGTCCGCAAGCAGCTCGAGACCCTGGCCCAGCAGAGCCAGTCCCTCTCCACCGAGACGCTCCAGCTCCGGAAAGTGCTCAGCTCAAACCAGGCCCGGGGCCGATGGGGGGAGGAGACCCTGCGTCGCGTGGTGGAAACCGCCGGGATGAGCGCTCACTGCGACTTCACCGAGCAGGCACAGATGGATGAGAGCAAGCCCGATCTCCTCATCCACATGCCCGGAGACCGCGTCATCATCGTCGATGCCAAGGTGCCCGATCTCGCCTTCCTCGACGCCCTCGACAACGCTGACCCCACCCGCCGCGCCGAGGCCCTGCAGGAACACGCCGCCAAGCTCAAGGGGACCGTCAAGAGCCTGGCCGATCGGGACTACCCCTCAAAATTCCCGAACGCCCTCGACTACGTCGTGCTCTTTGTGCCGGCCGAGTCCCTCTTCAGCGCCGCCCTGGAAGGGGATCGCGAGCTGATGATCTGGGCCCAGAACCGAAGGATCCTCATCGCCACCCCCTGCTCCCTCGTGGCCATCCTCCGGTCGGTCAGCCTGAGCTGGCACCAGTATTCCCAAACCCAAAACGCCCGCGACATCGCCCTCGCTGCGCAGGAGCTCTACACCCGGGTGTGCAAATTCACCGAACACTTCGAACGGGTCAGGGATGGCTTGGACAAAGCGACCACCGCCTACAACCAGGCCGTCGGGAGCTACGAACGGCAGGTCCGCCCCAGCGCCGAACGCCTCAAGGAACTCGGGGGAGGCGTTGAGGGGCGATCCCCCGCCGAAATCTCCCCCCTCGAACCAAGCTTGCGACTCCCCCCGCCCCCCAAATCGCAACCCCCTC
>DMJJ01000016.1 GCA_003452185.1 Verrucomicrobiales bacterium
GGGGGAGGCTTCTCCGGGATGGCTTCAAGGCTTCACCGCTCGAAAGAAGTTTTCCCATTCGCGGCTGTTGCGCGAGATCGTGAACCGGCCGAACCCCCCTGCATCCGTGGTCAAACGCGACACCTCCCTCCAGATGGGATGCGTGATGTCGGCTGACTGGTCCAACCGATAGGTGGTGGTCGGCTCTCCCACCAGGAGAGCGACGAACAGGGCGGGATCCTCCGAGACCAGGGGGAGGATTACCGGAATCGAGCGCCCGAGGACTTCGAAGGCTCCGATGTCCGGAAGCCCCTTCCCGTCGCCATCCCCATCCTGGGCCCGAGGTAGGCCCCGCTGGTCCAGGGTGCCGAGCAGGGCAGGGGCTCCGGCATCGATTGCAGGGCTCCCAGGGAGCAGGGCGTGGGTCGGCGTGGGCCCGCCGTTGTCCTGAAGCGGGCCGAGCAGGGGATCCTTGCCGTAGATGTTGCCGGTGACGTCCCCCGTGATGATGCAATCGTTGGTGTTCAGGATCAGGTTGTGGCCCTCGGAGATCACGGGACCGAGGATGTCCTGGCCCCGGAAGCCCGTTGCAAAATCTATCGTTCGCACCCGATTCAGCGCAATGACCGAGCTCTCCAGGCGAAGCACACCCCGATTTCGGATGCCTCCCCCCCCGGCACGATCCGCCATTGATGTCGAGTTGATCACCTCGTTGCTTACGATGGTCGAGGCGCGAACCCGGAGTGAACCGTAGTTCTCGATCCCAGCGGTCTCCGCGGCCATGAAATCCTGAGCCACATTGCGTGAGAGCGTGGAATTCTCCAAGACCGCATCTCCGTAGTTGAGGAACGCGGCGTGATCAGTGGCTGTATGACCTGCGACCAGGCATTGGCTAAGCTCGAGAATTCCGTAGTTTACCACACCTGGAGGTGCGGGCTCGACGCTGTCATTGTTGATGATCTGGGTTCTTTCAAACCGTACGCGATTTGTTCCAGACTTGATCAGCACGGCCCCCTCGCCGGTGTAGGGGGCGTGGTTGGCCACGATGATGGAATCCATTACCAGTCCGGGGCCGGTGCAATAGATGGCGCTGCCACCGTAGTCGTTCCAGTTGTTGGAAAGGACGCAGTGGGACATCACCACAGAGTGGCAATGCACTCCGCCGGTGCTGGCCCAGGAGAGCGGAATGGTAGACCTGTTGTTAATCAGGGAGCATCTCACCAGGGTGAGATCCCCACGGCTCAACACGCCTTGGCCCCCGAGGCCGCCATGGTGTGACCCGTCGATCACGCAATCCTCCAACCGCAATGTCCCCTCGCTGTAAACCGAACCGAAAGGCTGGTAGAAGTCCTCGGTGAGATTAGTCAACCCATCGCCTTGGATGGTCATCCCGGAAACTACCACGGTCCGATTCGTTCGAACGATGATGACGTTGCTCCGCTGCCCCCCGTCCAGCGTGGTGGCTCCCGACCCTGCTCCTTGAAGGATGATGTCTTTATCGATGATCAAGTTGTCGATGAAGGTGCCGTGTTGCAGCTGAATCACCGACCCGCTGGGAGCGCTGTCGATAAGCGCCTGAACGGAGCCAGAGTAGGCGTAAGGTACACAGGCCAAGTTGCATAGAACGGTCAGGATGATGCTCAGCCTCTTGAGCAACTGGCTCTGCCTCCAGGAGGTGGTTAGCCCTCGTTGAGGAAGGCTGAAGACAGTCGGTGGTGTCCTGGGAGATCGATCAGAGTAATCTTGCGTGGTGCGCCGGAAGTCGGTCTGGACGATCGGCGGCGGGCGCCTGATGGCGTGAGGCTCGAGTCTCGCAGGCCCCGCGGCCGCGGTTTGACTCCGTGACCACTCTGCAAAGCGCGGATCCTCCGCGCAAGGCCTGCGGGCGTTCATGGCTTCACCACCCGGTAGAAGGTCTTGGTTTGGCTGCTGCCGCTCGGCGTCGTGAACCGTGCAAACCCGCCTCCGTCGGTCGTCACGATGGTGACCTCCGTCCAGGTGGGATTGGTGATCTCCACCGCCTGCTGCAGTTTGTAGGGGGTGGTCGGCTGCCCGACCAGGAGGGCCAGGAACAGGGCGGGATCGCCCGAGGCGAGCGGGAAGATGACCGGAACCGGCCGCCCGAGGACTTCGAAGGCTCCGATGTCGGGGAGCGCCTTCCCATCGCCATCCCCATCCTGGGCCCGAGGTAGGCCCCGCTGGTCCAGGGTGCCGAGCAGGGCAGGGTTTCCGGCATCGATTGCGGGGCTCTCAGGGAGCAGGGCGTGGGTCGGCGTGGGCCCGCCGTTGTCCTGGAGCGGCCCGAGCAGGGGATCCTTGCCGTAGATGTTGCTGGTGATGTCACCCGTGATGATGCAGTCGTTGGTGTTCAGGATCAGGTTGTGGCCCTCCGAGATCACTGGGCCGAGGATGTCCTGGCCGGGGTACGGTCCGGAAGGATTGATGCCAGGAATGAAGGCGCGGTTGCCAGCTACGAGGCAGTTCTCCATGTGCAGCTCGTTGTAATTGCGGATGCCGCCACCGCCCGGGCGGGTGGTTAACTCCGTCCCACCCATCACGGAGTTGCTGACTACGGTTACAGACCTCAGCGTCATGGTCCCATAGTTTTCGATCCCCGCCGTGTAGCTTAACCAGTGATCACTGACGGTGTTCTTGGAGAACGTGGTGTTGGACACCGTGGCGGTTCCGTAGTTGGCTAAGGCAGCGTGGCTGGTATCCCACTGCTCGGAGACCAGGCATCCACGCATCTCCAACAAGCCCTTGTTGATGACGCCGGGGGAAATCCCGGTTCCGGATATGTTCCCAAGAATCGTGCATCTCTGTATGCTCACCACGTTAGTTCCGGCTTCGATGTGGATCGCCCCGTATTCTGGCGAGGAGTTATGGGCAATCGTGCTGTCGGCGATGAGTGCGCGGCCGAGGCAGTGAATCCCAGACGCACCACTATAGCCATGGTTTCCTTCCACAATACAGTTCGACACCGCCAGCCATGGTCCCTTCAGGGTCAGATCGTAGTTGTCATGCAACCAGGACCCTGTCAGCTCCACCGGCCCAGTACTGAGGATCCCTCCGTAGCCATCCGCCGCGGGAGATCTTCCGTCCAGCTCGCAGCCGGTCATCCGCAGGATCCCATCGCTGTAGATGATGCCACCGGGCACGCGGGGTTCGTGACCGAACAGCCACGTCGGATTGCTGGACTTGAAGGTAATCCCTTCAACGGTTGCCTTGCTCCCTTTGGCGACGAGCAAGACGTTGAACTCCTTCCCAGCGTCGATGATGGTCTTGCCCAGGCCAGCCCCCCGCAGGGTCATATCCTTGTCGATGGTCAGCACATCAATGAAGACGCCGGCCCCGATCAGCACCGTGTCGCCGGGCTTGGTGGCGTCGATGAGGTTTTGGATCGGGCCCCCAGCGATCAGCTGGATGCCAGAGACGAGTAGGAAAGCTCCTAGGCTTACGGTGCGCATATGAGAACGTCGACCGCGGCAGCGTGCGGGACCTGCCAAGCGTCCAAGACCAGACCCTGCAGAGACCAACCATACCGCCTGGCAGGGGATATCCAAGCCTGTTCGGTCATCATTTTGGTTCCGAGAGCGAAGCCCCGAATCCGCCGCGGCCAGCACCTCCGAGATCGCCATTGAAATCCGAGGTCGGCTCCAGGTGGGGGCGGGACAAGTCTTCAGAGGGCCGGCTGCGGGAAGTCCCTCGCTGGGTCCATTAGGATTCGATCGGCAGCGGGATGGTGTCCGTGCGTTGACTCTCCTGGCCCGATGTGGCATGTAGGAGATTGTTCCTATGCGTCGCTTGAACCTTGGAGCTCTCCTCGTCGCGGCCTCTGCCAGCTGCCTGTGCGCTGGGCCCGTGCAAACCCTCATCGACGCAGCAAATCCCGGCGATACCGTGTCCATACCAGCCGGGGTCTTCATCGACGTGCTGACCATCGATAAGGATCTGACCCTGCGTGGAGCCGGATTGGGAAAGACTATTATCGACTCAGATCTGGAGTTGAATGTGGTACTTGTAACGGGTGGGCATGTTGTGACGCTGCAGGGCATCACGTTCCAGTCAAGTCGCCCTAGAATAGCACCACAACACCTGCCACGGGTAAGCCAAGGACTGATTCACGCAACCGTCCCAGTGAGCATGATCGAGTGCGAGGTGGACGGGTCTCATCCAGGATCTGACTACCTTGGTGGGATCTTTAGCTCAGGCCATCTCACCCTGGTGGGTTGTTGGATCCACCACAATGAGGTGGACCCCATCGTT
>DMJJ01000219.1 GCA_003452185.1 Verrucomicrobiales bacterium
GGGATTCCCTTGCCCAGGCGGAACCGGTATAACCCCCCCCGGCCATGCAACATCTCATCGACGGAGTCCACCGGTTTCATAGCGGCGAGTTCGGCCGACACCGAGAGCTGTTCCAGCGACTGGCCCGCGAGGGCCAGAACCCGCACACCCTCTTCATCACGTGCTCCGACTCGCGCGTCCTGGCCGAATTAATCACCCAAAGCCAGCCCGGGGACCTCTTTGTGGTGAAGAACGTCGGAAATATCGTCCCCCCGGCCCACGTCCGGGGGGAGACCAACTCCACGGCAGCCGCCATTGAGTTCGCTGTCGAAACCCTGGGGGTCGCGGATGTCGTGGTCTGCGGCCACTCGCAGTGCGGAGCCATCAACGCGCTCATGCACCCCACCCCCTCCACGGGGACGATGCCCCACCTGGAAGGGTGGCTCCAAATTGCGGAGCCGGTCCGCAAAACCATCCTGGAACGATATGGCCACCTCGCGGGCGAACCAGAACGGCTCCGGGCCGCCGAGGAAGAAAACGTCCTCTTCGCCATCGAAAACCTTCATACCTACCCCTGCGTTCAACGCCGCCTGGAGGCCGGCTCGCTCCACCTCCATGGCTGGTTTTTCAAGATTGCCACCGCGGAGCTCTTCGCATTCGACCCCCAGCTGGGACAGTTCGTCTCGCTCCTCAACCCGGCGGCCTCCCCGGCGTCGGGTCGACCCTCGACCTCCGGGCCGGCGTCACGGGGTCGGGGCACCCGTCCCGCGGACGAGGTTCGCTGATCGGTGTGGGACCTCCCCCCCCCACCCGGGTGGAGGCACCCCTGCCGGGGGGGGTGGGGCTCTCTTCCCCCTTGGGATTGCTCCAAGGGCCTGCAAAGGATGGTTTTCCGCAAGGTTGACTTGGGTCTCCGCGAAACCTAGATTTTCCCGTAATGATGGGTGCGCACAGCAACACCCCGCCCGCCGAAACCGGTGTCCCTTCGTTTGAAAACTCGGTGGCTTGGCGGAAAATCGTCGGCCCGGTGGATGGCTTCCTTCAAGCCTCCGTCGCGCGACTGACGGAGCAAATCAACCAGTTTGATCCCGACATCCGGGAGTACGTCACCTATGCCCTGACCGCGCAGGGAAAACATCTTCGCCCGGCCTTGGTGGCTTTGAGCGGAAATGCCACTGGAGTTGTCAATGATGGGCACCTCTCGGGTGCCGTGATTGTGGAGATGGTCCACTTGGCAACCCTGGTGCATGACGATGTAATGGATGAGGCACGGCTTAGACGTGCGCGACCCACCCTGGCCGCGCGTTGGGGGAACCACCTGGCAGTGTTGGTGGGAGACTGCCTTTTTGCCCATTCCCTTCGGCTGGCTGCCCAATTCCCGACACCCGAGGTGTGCCGGGTGGTCTCGGCGGCCACGAAAACCGTCTGCTCGGGGGAGATCCTCCAGGACCGGCATGCGGGGGACTTCTCGTTGAGTCGGGAGGACTATTTCAAGGTGCTCGGGATGAAGACCGGCGAGCTCTTCGCCCTGTCCGCGGAGTTGGGAGCCCTCCTGAACGGGGCCCCGGCGGCCCAACGGGGGGCACTGCGGGATTACGGGATGGCCCTTGGCACCGCGTATCAGGTTTACGATGACTGTCTGGACCTTTTTGGGACAGAGGGGGAGGCGGGGAAGACCCTCGGCGGGGATCTCGCCAAGGGGAAGCTGACCCTTCCGGTATTGCTCCTGCTCGAGAAGGCGTCGCCCGTCGATCGGAAGCGTGTCGAGGAGTGGCTCCCCGCCTGGGAGCCGAGCGATCTCCCGAGCTTCCGGGAGTTTCTCGATCGCTACCAAACGTTTTCCGGCTGCTCCGCTGTTCTGGGGGGTCTGTTGGATCAAGCCCGTTCCGCGCTGGCCGCCCTGACGGACAGCCCCGGACGCCGGAGCCTCTTGGGACTCACCGACTTCCTGGCAGCCCAGATGGCCGGCCTCGGCGAGACCTCGAAAGTTCCTGCTGCATGATGGAACCGAGTGTGGCACCCGCCCCCGATTCCGAGTCGCACGAGTCCCCCGAGACTTCGCGTCAGGAGGCTGCGGCGGAGGACCTGGAGTTCGTCCGGCGGGTGCTCAACGGGGAAACGGATGTCTTCGAGGAGCTGATCCGTCGGCACCAGCAGCGGATCCACGCGACCCTCTATCACATGACGGCCAACCATGAGGATGCCACCGACCTGACCCAGGAGGCATTCACCAAGGCCTTTCAGGCTCTCAAGTCATTCAAGGGGGATTCGAGCTTCTACACCTGGGTCTACCGCATTGCGGTGAACCGCACCCTCAACCACCTGAAGCAGAGGAAGCAGCGGACCCACATGAGCCTGAACGACCTGGACACCCGGGCCGAAAACGACCCCGAGCTGGTGGCCTTGGTTTCGGAGCACACCCCCCGCCGGGATGCCGCCCTGTCGGAGCTGCAGGAAAAATTGAACGCCGCCCTCTTGAAGCTGTCAGAACCACACAGATTGGTTGTGACGCTCCACGACATTCAGGGGATGCCGCATGAGGAAATCGCCCGGATCATGGAGTGCAACGTGGGAACCGTGCGATCCAGGCTGTTTTACGCGCGGCAGCAGTTGCAGGCGTGGTTGTCCGATTACCTTAACTGAGTGGGTTAACCGAGTATTTTGACTGACTGAGTATCTTCACGGATCGCACACGAGCCCGGTGTAACGCTATGGACCAGACCTCAGGAGACCCCCAGCACGAGTTTGCAGCGTTGCGTCGTCTGCTCGCCTTGAAGCAGCACGAGGTGCCTCCTCCCCGCTTCTTCGACGAACTGCCGGGGCGGATCATGTCCCGGATCGAGGCGGAGCGTTCCGGCACTTGGGAACGTTTTCTCGACCGCCTTTTGGCGACCCGCTGGTTCCAGCCCGTGGCGGCGGGTGGCATGGCGATTCTTGTCGGCACCCTTTTCCTGAGTGCCATCGGCACGGTCGATCACGGGAACCGCTCCACTGCGAGCGCCTTTATGCTCCAAGGGAGCGAACCCGCCTCCACCTTGCGGGTTGCCCAGCCGGTCGATTCCTCCGCCCCGAGCCTCCAGCCGCAGGGGATCAGCCGTTAGTGCAGCGGCCGAACCGGAAAGGGAAACTCCGGGCCCGCTGTCAATCCAGACCTCTGCGCCTCTGCGTCTCCGCGATTCCGTAGCGAACAGCGGACCTGCGTGAACAGCCACCCGGGCCTCCTTCAAGCTAGAGCCGACCAACGCTCGCCCTCTCCACCCGCACGCTTGCCGCACCCCGGCATCCATGCTACTCGTCGCGGGATGAAATCAAGTTCGCGTTGGTTCTGGGTGGTTGCCCTGATGGGGAGCCTCCTCTCCTCCCAAGGTGCACAGGACGCCGCCGCAGCCGCGCCGGCGACCGCAAACCCCAACAAGCCCACTGCGGCCCTTGAGATCGCCCAGACCGTTTCGGCCGTGACCGGCATCGCCATCTCCCCCCTGCTCGGGGTCGGAGCCGTGGGATGCTACCAATACGTCCGGTCCTCGGACCGATCGAAGCTCTCCTGGTACGCGCAGCCGTGGTTTTTCCTGCCGGCACTCGCGCTCGTTGGCCTCGTGGCCGCGAAGGATGTCCTGGGTGCGGCAACGCCTCCCGGGCTGAAGAAGCCGATCGACGTGGCGGAAACCCTCGAGAACAAGGTGAGCGGCATTGTTGCGACGGGGGCGATTGTCCCGATGATCGGAAACTTCCTCCATGCGGCGGTTCCCCACAGCGGGCTCGACATCGGGTCGCTGCACCTCGCCGCCATCGACGCCACCCCGCTCCTCCAGATCCTGGCCACTCCTTTCGCCCTGGCAGCGTATGCCATTGTCTGGATGGCGGCGCACTCGATCCAGGTACTCATCCTCCTCAGCCCCTGGGGTGTCGTGGATGTGGTGCTCAAATCCATCCGCACCGCCCTCCTCTCCGCCCTCGCCGGCATTGCCTACATCAACCCGTGGCTCGGGGCGGCGCTCTCGATCCTCCTCATCCTTCTCGCATACTTCATCGCCGGTTGGTCCTTCCGCCTCACGACCTACGGAACGGTGTTCTGCTGGGACTTCTTCACCTTCCGACGGACCCGGTTCACCCCTGGGACCGGTGAGAACTGGGCCTTCGCCGCCCGGGCGATCGGGGAGGTTCCGATCCGGACCTACGGCCGGCTTCGGAAAGCGTCCGGCGGAGGATTGGAGTTCTCCTACCGACCCTGGCTGTTCCTCGCTGAGAAACGGGAATCCCTCCCGGCCGGTTCCCTTGTCGTGGGGCGGGCCCTGCTCCATCCGACCCTCGAGTCGGTGGCCGAGGGAAGCGAGCGGCGGCTGTTCAACTTCCCGCCCCGGTTCCGGGGTCATGAAGAGGCCCTGGCACAAGCCTACGGCCTGAAGATCTCGGACATCGGCCTCCTCGGGGGATTGAAAGCAATCGGGCACTGGCTGCGCGAACTGTTTGGAGTCGGCGGAGCGGCCGCGGCTTAACCAGGGTCGCCCACGCGAGGGGGAAGCCGGGTCTTTTCCCCCTTTCTCCCCTCTGGAGGGGAGCTCACGAGACCTCACCCGCCCCGGCAGGCAAGCCGCTGAGATGAATTTGCGATTCGTCCGAGGCGTGACGAGGGAGCCTATCCTGGAAGGAGCTGTTACCGCTCGAAGACGATCTGGTAGCCGAGCAGCGAGCCGAGCAATCGGCGCCCCTCGACACCCGCCTCAAGATCGAGGCGCTTGTCGTCGGAAATGGGGAAATTGATCACATACTTCCCACCGCCTGCCCCCTTCCAACTGGCCGTCCGACGGATCATCGGGGTGTTGTTGGCACCCGGCTTCTTGACGATGATCTGGTTGTCGAGCGTGGCCAGCATCACCATCCCGTCGAGCTGGGTGGCGAGGATCCCCCGCATCTTGTTCACCTCGAGCCCGCTCATCCGGCGGGCTTTCTTGTTTTCGGCGATCGTGCCAAAGAGGTTGAACTCCCAACGACCGAGGATCTGCTCGGAGTCGTATTTCTCCGACTTGCCCGTCGCCAGATACCCCTTGAGGTCCGCGATGTCGTTCTCGAGCAGCTTGCGCGCGTCGGCCAGGATCTCCGGGCTTCCCAGGACGGCCATCAGCTTCGGGTCGTCGTAAATATCGCCGATGCTCGGTCCCTTGAGGAGGAACTCCTGGACCTGAACGTTATTCCCCAGGTCGAGGAACTCACGCCGGTCAGCCAGGACCACCAGAGGGGGATAGCCCACCAGGCGGCTCTGCACGAGGGGCTGGTGGAACCATTCGGCGAACAGGTCAACCCCGTCGTAATAGACCGGGCTGGCCGGCACGTAGGCGCCAACGGCCCGTGAGAGCCCCGAGGACTGGAAGTCCCGGGCCAGGCGGTTCAGCGACGCAAGGTAGATGGAATCCTTCTCGGGCCCCCGGCTCAGTTGAACCGTGGCGTACCCGACCCCGGTGCAGAGAACGCAAATGAGGATGGTGTAGAGCGCGCCGTTCAGCACCCCGAGGCAGGGGCCCACCCTCTGGTTCATCCGCTCGAAGAGGAGCCGCTGGGTGTCGGACGCCTTGTACTTGTAGTAGGTGTCCGCCGTCCGGTAAACCAGGGCGCCTGAGACCTTGAAGATCACCTGCACCAGGATGAAGGCGAGGATCGGCCCCAGGATTCCCATCGCCACGGGGTGGCTCAGGCCGCAAAGGCCCAGAAGCTTGCCGCACAGGTCCCCCAGCGGCCTGAGAAAGAGGAGGGTCAGCAGGAGGCCGGCCGTGGAAAAGGATACGCGAAGGGCCCCGACATAAAAGCCGACGATACCCGAGGCAATGATGAACCCGAGAGCGATGAGCCAGGCGAACATGCGGGGAGAGTAGCCAAGGCCCCGACGCCGGCGCACGCAGAAAATATCATCCCGGCAGGTGCTTCGATACCCACGGGACAACCGCCCCAAGCATCGGCTGCAGGAAGGACTCCGAAAAAACGTGGTTCGCCCCGGGAATCTCGATGAGCTGGGTCCTCGAACGGTCGGCCCGCGCAAAAATGTCGCGGGAATCCCCCACCGGAACCACGTCGTCCGTGGTCCCATGAACCAGGAGCCAGGGAACCCGGATCTTCGTGGCCCGCCCCTCCAGGGACCCGATGCCTCGCAAATCCTTCATGTAATCAGCCGATAGGGGGCAGGAGGGCTCGTCCCACATGAACCCCTGCCCCGGGGTCACGGCTCCGAACTCGCGCTCGGCGAACGCCGCCGTGTGAACCATTCCAGCCAGGGAAACCAGGAGGGAAATCCGCGAATCCTCGCTTGCACGCATCACGCCAACGGCCCCGCCCATGCTGTGGCCGATATAGCCGACGGTCCACCCCTGGACCGCGGCGATCACCGCTCCGAGGTCCCCCACCTCCTTGGAGATGGTCGAGTCGACGAACCGTCCCCCGGAAGCCCCGTTGCCGGAGTACGAGAAACGAAGCGCGGCGATTCCCTCCCTCGACAACGCCTCCCCCAACGCCACCGCCCAGGCACGATCCTTGTTGCCGGTCACCCCGTGGCCGATCAGGACGACGGCCTTGCGGCCCTCCTTGCCGGCGTGAAACGTGTAGTCGAGGAGCTCGCCCTGCGGATTCTTGATTTGGCCAAACATGCCGTGAACGGATGCCTCAAGGCAGGCCCGGAGTCAATCCCGGGGTCGCTCCGGAAGCCGGAACCGGGTGGCACGCCACCCCGGGCCGTCGCGAAGCCTCAGGCCACCTGGGCGTCCTCGAACACGGCCCGCAGGGCGGCCGCCGCATGGGGCAACACAGCCCCCAGCTGCGGGATCCGGTCGCCAATCGCCCGGACGGTTCCCTCCGCCCCATGGTCGATCAACCGCTTGAACCAGCCGCAGCACTCCTGGCTGACGACCGATTCCCGCTCCGTGCTGAACTGGCGGGCGGTCCCCTCCCCCAGCAATTCGCACATCACCAGCGCGGCCAGGTGCTGCGGATTCGAGGAGTCATGGTACTGCAGCCAGACTGGAAGCGCCGCAGCAGGCTGGTCGGCCAGCAGGAGCACCCGGGCGCGGGCGCATCCCAGGACGGGATCGCGAGGAAAGCGCCGCAACGCCTCGGCGGTCCAATCGACCGCCACGTCCCGAAACTCCACCTCACGAAGGGCGATTTCCGCCCCGAGCCGCCAGGCTGTCTGCTCGGAGGGTTTCGCCTGCACGATCGCGTACAGCTGCTCCAGGGCCTTGACCGGCCTCCCGGAGCCGTCGAGAAACCGGGCCAGGTCGAGCTGGACCTTCACGACCCCGGGCTCCTCGGCCAGGGAGGCCAGGAATTCGCGCTCCGCCTCGACGTTCTGACCGAGGGCGCCATGGCAGAGGGCGAGCAGATGACGGGGCCCTCCGCCCGTGATGTCGCGATGGATCGGGGAGAGGGCGGGGCTGTTCCGCTTCGCGATGCATTGCTGCATGTGCACCGCGGCCTCCGCATGGCGCTTCTGAACGAAACAAGCCACCCCAAACATCAGATGGAGCGAGGCGGTCGGGCCGGTGGCCTGCGCCAGGGGGGTCCCGGAGAGCTCCACCACCGACTGGAACCGCTGGGCGGTCATCAGGTGGGTGGTCATCAGGGTGAGGAGTCGCTCCCGGAGCTCAGGCGGGACCGTGGCCGGGGGCTGCGCGGACATCACCTTGAACGCCCGCCCATACTCCTCCAGCCCGGCGTCCAGCTGGCCGGATCGGATGAGGTCAAGCCCGTAGCTCATCAGCAGGCTCGTGTCGCCCGGGGACTCCTGAACCGCCTGCTCCAGGAGCCTGAGGTTCCGCTGGATTTTGGACCGGTCTTTCACCACCTGGTCCGCGTACCCGTGGTGCCGCAGGGTCACGCTCCCGAGACGGTTCTCCATCCCCCACTCCGCCTGCATCCGCTGCAGGCTTCCAAACGGATGCTCGTGAATCCGCCCTGCGTAGTAAACCCCGGGGGCGTTCCGGAAAAGCCTCGGAAGATAGTGGCACCCCTCGGCCTCCTTCCCGGCATCGACGAGGCGGATGCGCCAGGCAAGCGTTCCCGAGGACTTCATCGCCTTCTGCAGCTCGACGCGCGATTCGGGCAGCAGTTCCTCATCCGCATCCAGCCCGAGGATCCACTCGCCGCGGGCATGCGCCAGGCAGGCGTTGCGTGCGGCGCTGAAATCATCGCACCAGGTGAAGGTGTGAACCTCGGCCCCCATCTCGCGGGCGATCGTCACCGTACGGTCGGTCGACCCGGTGTCGAGCACGACCACCTGGTCCGCCACGCCCTGCACGGAGCGGAGGCACTGGGCGATGAACCGCTCCTCGTTCTTCGTGATGATGCAAACCGAGAGCCGGGGTCGCGTCCCCGCCTTCAACCATGCCTCGGGCAACGCCTCCAGGGGCACAGTCCCCTCCCGTGCGGTGGGCTTCGCTCCCCCGCGTCCCAGGGCCTTTGCGAAATCCCGGGCCGGGGCCCACTTGGGGGCCAGTTCGCGTCCCTTCTCGGCGCAGGCCCGGGCGCGGGGCAGATCCCCGGCCTCCGAGGCGATGCGCGCCAGGAGCAGCCACCCCTCGGGATGAAACGGACGCCCGGTCACGGCCTCGACCGCCAGCCGCCAGGCACCCGCCCGGTCTCCGGCGGCGAGCGCCGCCCGGGGGCCGTCCAGACTTCCAATCAACGCCACCACAGGAACCCCCGTCGTCGTGGGTTGGGCCTGCGCCCGGGCGGCGGCCTCCGTGCACACGGCAACAATCGGCTCCCAGTCCCGCCGCACCGCCTGCCCGGGCCGGGCGGATGCCGGGAGGGCCCCCTGCTGCAGGGCCGCCAGGCACCGCTCCGTGAGCCCTCCCAGATCATCGGGAAGCCGGCTGGACCATGGCTGTGTGACGCGGGTCGCGAGGTCGAATTCCCCCGCCCTCCTGCAGGCGGCAGAGAGGGCTTGCAGGACCGAGGACCCACGGGGATCGAGATTCACCGCCGCCGACAACGCGACGGTGGCACGTCCCCAGTCCTCCTTGTCGACCGCGGCACCGGCGAGGGCCAGGCGGGTCGGGAGGTCGTTTGGAGCCTGGAGGGTGGCAGCCTCCAGCGCCGCGATCGCGGCGGCCGGCTCCCCCTGCACCCGGCGGATCTC
>DMJJ01000397.1 GCA_003452185.1 Verrucomicrobiales bacterium
CACCGTCAGCGTTGCCGCCGCACTGGTAATGTTCCCGGCCTCATTGTTCACCACCACTGTGTAGCTCCCTTCGTCAGACTGCTGCGCGTTCGGGATCGTCAGGGTCGCTGACGTGGCACCGACCACGTCCGCCGCGCCTTTCTTCCACTGATAGGTCAGCGTTCCGTGGTTCGCGTTCGCCCCCACGGTGAAGGTGGCGGTTTGACCTTGATTGAGGGTCACGTTGGCCGGCTGCAGGGAGATCGTTGGGGGAACGATGACAGTCAGGGTGGCTCCGGAGCTCGTGATCAGGCCCGCAAGATTGCTGACATCAACCGTGTAGAGCGCCTCATCGGCAGGCTGGGCGTTCGGGATCGAAAGAGTCGCTGCGATCGCTCCCGGGATCGCCGTCCCCCCCTTCTTCCACTGGTAGGAGAGCACTCCATGGCCGGCGTCGGCCCCGACGCTGAAGAGAGCGGTGGTCCCTTGCACCACGGTGATGCTTACCGGCTGCGAGGTGATGACCGGCGGGTTAACGACGGTCAGGGTGGCACCCGCGCTGGTGACATTTCCACCAAGGTTGGTAACCACCACGGTGTAGCTTCCCTCGTCGCTCTGCTGCGCGTTGGCAATCGAGAGCGAGGCCGAGGTGGCTCCCGGGATGGAGGCAGGACCCTTGTACCACTGGTAGCTCAGCACCCCGTGACCCGGGTTGGCCGATACGGTGAAACTGGCAACGGTACCCCGCGCAACCGTGGTGCTGGAGGGCTGGGCAGTGATGATGGGCGGGTTGACGACGGTCAGCCCGGCAGCGGCGCTGGTCAGGCTGCCGGCCGAATTTCTGACCACCACGGTGTAGCTCCCCTCATCGCTCTGCTGCGCGTTGGGGATCGTCAGGGTCGCCGAGGTGGCTCCCACCACATCCGCCGCCCCCTTCTTCCACTGGTAGGCCAGAACACCGTGGCCCGCGTCGGCCACCACGCTGAAGCTGGCCGTGGCACCCTGCGCGACCGTCTGGGTTGCAGGCTGGGTGTTGATCAAAGGAGGGTTGACGACGGTCAACGTCGCCTGGCTGCTCAGAAGGCTTCCCGCCTCGTTGGTCACGAGAACTGTGTAGGTCCCCTCGTTGGACTGTTGGGCGGCGGGGATCGAGAGGGTGGCAGCGGTGGCCCCGGAGATGCTCGTCCCGTTCAGTTTCCACTGGTAGGAGAGATGCCCATTGCCTGCGGTGGCGGTGACGGAGAATGAGGCGGTGTCGCCCTTGTTCACCGTGAGCGTCGAGGGCTGGGAGGAGATGGTCGGGGGAACAATGACGGTGAGAGTGGCGGCGGAGCTGGTGGCCGTGCCCACGGGATTGGTGACCGTGACGGAGTAGGTGCCACCATTTGCGACCTGAACGGAGGGAATGGTGTAGCTGGAGGAGGTTGCCCCGGCGATCGGTGTTGTTCCGTTGTAGATCCACTGGTAGCCGATGGGGGCATCACCCGAGTTTCCAACGGTGAAGGTGACGGGCGAGTTGACCGGGATCGACTGCGATGCGGGCTGCGTTGTGACCTGGGGAGGAGCGAGCACTGTGAGGAGCGCCGCCCGGCTGGTCACGACCCCGGCAAAGTTGGAGATCACAAGGCTGTAGGTCCCGTTATTCGCGTACCCGAGCGAGGGGAGCGTGAAGCTGGCAGAGGTTGCACCCGGGATGAGCGTCGTGCCGTTCTTGAACCACTGGAGGCCGAAGGGAGCCGTGCCGGAGAGGCCCACGGTGAAGGTGGTGGTGCCGCCAAGGAGTCCGTAACGGTCCGCGGGCTGTGAGGTGATGGAGGGGGGAACGATGACGGTGAGGGAGGCATCGCCGCTGGTGACGCTTCCCTGGGCGTTGGAGACGCGAACGGAATAGTTGCCGTTGTTGGACGGGTGGACCGAGACAAGCGTCAGGGTGGCACTCGTGGCTCCAGGAATGTCGACGCCGCCCAGCATCCACTGGTATTGCAGGGTCGGGCGGCCGTCAGCGACCACCGAGAAGCTGACGGTGGCCCCGTCGACAACCATTTTGCTCACCGGGCCGGTGACGATTCCAGGGACCTCCCGCACCGTCAGGGTCACCGGGTCGCTGGCGATGATATTCAGGGGATTGGCCACGGTGAGGGTGTAGGCACCGGCCTCGTTCGTGGTGACGTTGGAGAGGGTCAGGACGGGACCGGTGGCTCCCGTCACCTCGATGCTACCCTCCTGATACCACTGCATGATAAGGGGGAGGCTGCCCTGGACTCCGGCGGTGAACACCGCGGTGCCACCCCACGGCACCGTCAAGGCCAGGGGCTGGGGCTGGGGATTGAAGGAGGGGTACTGAAGGACGTCGACGTGAGCCGGAAGGCTCGTCTCCCCGCCATAGGGGTTTGAGACCCGAACGGTGTAGTCGCCGGTGTCAGCGAGCGTGGCGGCCACCAGGGAATAGGAGTCGGCCGTAGCCCCGGGGATGAGCACGCCGTTGAAATACCACTGGTAGCTCAAGGGAAGATCCCCGTCTCCGAGGACGCTCAGGGTGAGGGGATCACCCTCCCCGACCACTGCCCCGATCGGTTGATCGAGGATGTAGCCAGGGATGTGAACCGTCAGGATGGCATCCAGGCTGAAGACATCATTGTAGTCGTTGTACACCTCAAGCGAGTAGGCGCCGGCATCACTCAACTGTGCCGCCGGGATGGTGTAGGTGGTGTTCGTACCATCGGGGATGGGCGCACCGGCGAACCACCATTGGTAAAACAGCGGCGGCATTCCTTTGACCACCGCGGAGAAAGTGGCGGACTGACCAAAGTTGACCGAAACATCGGCTGGCTGGGTAATGAAGGTGGGATCAAGAATGACATTCAACGAGACCAGATCGCTGCTGGTCGTGCCGTTATCGTTGGTGCAATCGACCTGGTAGGCGCCCGCATCGTCCGGGCCGGCAGAGGGGATCGTCAGCACCACGTTCGTCCCGACGGGGGCAGGGATCGCAACGCCGTTGCGGTACCACTGGAACGTCACCTCGTTGCCCGTCACGACCACCGTCATCGAGAACGGATCGCCGCCAAACACATCGCCCCCCACCGGCTGGGTTGTGATCACGGGAGCCGTTGCCGCACCAGCCACCCCGCCGCCGAGAAGCAGACCGAGGGAGAGGAGGCTGAGCAGCAGTCGAACCGAGGCGACGACACCACCACGCCAGGAGCGTGGCCACAGGGAAGAGGCTAATGAGTGCATGGTATTGGAAGCAGAGGGTTGAATTGCCGGAAGGTGGGGAATCCGTGAAGAAGGCTGCTCCGAGACCAAGCCCGACGGAATGCTGGGCGCATCCCCGAAAGACTGCACGTCCGTACTGCCCCGGCCACCAGGCCGCTGCCCCACCGAAAACGAACACCGCGCGTTCTGATTACACATAACGTAAGTAACTCCAGACGAACTCGGACAAGCGGCCCAGCAGACGCGCACCAACCGTGTGCCATCGAGGGGGAGCGACCTACATCGTCTCCCTGGGGCGGGCATGGAAGATCAAACCTCCGGCCCAAGCTCCCGGCCTTTGAGGAAAGTCAGACCGTCAGCGACGGTCCGAGTCCCTTATTATGACCATCGTCCACTAAACCACCCCCCTGTAGCCGGGATTAACACCGATCGAACAGCCGAGGCAGGTGGCCGCCCGCCCGACACAGAGAGTAAGGGAAATCTAACCTATGCTGAGGGAGACGCAAGTGTAGGTCCGTTTTCCCTTGCGCAGAAGGAGGTACTTACCGAAGAGGAAAAGATCACAAGTAACTCGCATGGAGGAGTCTGCAACGCGCTTGGCGTTGACGTAAATACCTCCCCCATCGATATCTTTTCGCGCTTGTCCCTTGGACGGAGCGAGCCCGCTGAGGAGCAGCAAATCGGGGAGCGACATCCCTTCGGGGGTGAGGAGGCTCGGTTCGATGGTTTTTGTGGGAACCTCGCCCACGATGTCGGAAAAGGTCGCCTCGGAGATCCCGTCCAGATCGCCACCGAAGAGGATGTCGCTGGCGCGAATTGCCTCCTCGGTGGCCTGGAGGCCGTGGATCAACTCGGTGACCGAACGCGCCAGGGCCTTGTGGGCCACGCGGGCCTCGGGACGCGCGAGATGCTCCTTCTCCAGGGCCTCGATCTCGGCTTGTGGCAGGAATGTGAAGTAGCGGAGATACCGGACTACATCCCGGTCATCGGTCCGGATCCAAAACTGGTAGAACCGGTAGACGCTTGTCCGCTTCGGGTCGAGCCAGATGGCTCCGGCAACGGTTTTTCCGAACTTGGTTCCATCCGCGTTCGTGATCAGCGGGAGGGTCAGACCGAAGGCATGGGACCCGAGCTTCTTTCGGATCAAGTCGGTCCCGGCGGTGATGTTGCCCCATTGGTCGCTCCCCCCGATCTGGAGTTCGCATCCGAGTTCCTTCCGGAGGTGGTAGAAATCAAACGCCTGGAGCAGCATGTAGCTGAATTCGGTGTAGCTGATGCCGGTCTCCCGGTCCTCCATCCGGGCGCGCACGCTCTCCTTGCCGATCATCATGTTGACGGAAAAGTGCTTTCCGATGTCGCGCAAGAAATCGATGAACGTGACCGGAGCAGTCCACGTGGCGTTGTCGAGGAGGCGAGCTGGGTTGGCAGGCACCTCGAAATCGAGAAGCTTCGCGAGCTGGACCTTGACCGAGGCAATGTTGGCCGAGAGGGTCTCCCGAGTCAGGAGCTGGCGCTCCTGGCTCTTGCCGCTCGGGTCACCGATCGAGCCGGTCGCGCCGCCGGCGAGGGCGATCGGGTGGTGGCCGAAGAGCTGAAATCGACGCAGCGCCAGCAGCGGAACCAGGTTCCCCACGTGGAGGCTGTCCGCCGTGGGATCGAAGCCGCAGTAGAGGGTGATCGGGCCGGTGGCGACGCGTCGCGTGAGCTCCGGCATGTCGGTGCTGTCCGCCACCAACCCACGCCACTGCAGATCCTCGAGAATGGTCATCGGGGGAGAGAGTAACCCTTCCCTTCCCCGGCCCCTCAAGGGCAATCTTTCAAGCCAGCGGCTCCGCCCGCAGCGTAACCCCAAGGACCGAGGAGTGCCCGGGCGGGAGCACCACCCGGTTGCGCCCGACGTTGCCCGACTCCACGCAGACCATCTGGAGATACTCCTCCCCGCCAAAGTCAGGCATCTGCTGGGCTTTGGCGATCCATGGGTTCCAGAGGACGGTCGACCGGGACCCGGACTTCTCGATCAGCAGGCGACGCCCGAGCGACGGGTCGACCACCTCCACCGTCGACTCGGTGTCGAGGTACACCCGGTCCGTCTCCGAGGTGATCGAGATCTCCTCGTTTGTCTCCTGTTTCAGCGCAAACTGCTCCACCTTGTCGAGGTAGGAGGTCCCCTTCAGCCCCCGCACCCGGATCTGGCGGACATCCCCCACATGGAGATAGGTGTGGAGGCAGTTCTCGAAGGAGAATTCCTGGCTGGCGGAGGTGTTCGTCACAATCAACTCCAGCCGGAGGACCTCGGTGACCGTCACCACGTAATTCAGGGTGAAGGGGGGCCAGGTGGCCGCCGGGGGCGTCTCCCCCAGGGCCAGACGCACGGTGACCCCATCGGCGGGGAGTGCCGTCACCTCGTTCAGGATCCACTCCTGGGTCCTCGCAAACCCGTGGGAAGGCTCCCCCTCCCGGGCCCCGAACCAGGGGAAGATAATGGGCACTCCCCCCCGGATCGCCTGCCCTTTTTCAAAGCGGCTGAACTGGCTGGTGAAGAGAATCGGCGGCTCCTGCCGACGTTGGAAGCCGGTGACGTGGGCCCCGTGGAGATAGAGCTCCGCCTCGCTGCTTTGGGTGGTCACCTCGAGTTTGGGCAACTCGCCGTTGCCATCCTCGAAATCAACCCGCCCGGGGATCTCCAATCGCTTCCAATCGGGTCTCTGGATGGGGGTGCTCATAAGCATGTTAGAACCGCCGGAACTTTAGTGGGAGGATCGGGGGAAGCGACGCTTTTTTTGTCAACGATGCCTCATCGCAGCGGGTGCCGGGGCCGGGGTGCTGAAGCGGGCGAACTCCCCGCCGAACAACGCCCCGACGTCCCTCCGCAGCTCACCCTCCGAGACGCGCCAGCCGGTCGATTCCAACGCGTCATAGGTTTGCACCAACACCCGGCCGATGACCTCACGGCTGTGACGCCACTTGTAGATGAGCTGCTCGAGCACCCGGGCATCGGAGTGCTGCGGGGTGTAGCTCAGCCCGAGGAGCTCGGTGCGCATCTGGGTCATCTCCCCGATGAGGGAGGGGGTGTTGAGAAACCACCAGCAACCGAACAGGTGGAGGTTCCGGAACTTCCTCGCCAGGACACAGAGCTCGTGCTGGTTCTCGCGGGCGAGAGCGGTGACCGCGAACCGGGTCTCCGGGAAGGCGTCGCACAGGTTCCGCAGCCCCTCCAGCCTGGAGAGCCCCACGCCGTCCCCGGCCATCCGAAGCCTGGGATTGACCCCGCGCCGGACCCCGGGCATCAGGGCGAAAGGCTGCCCGGTCTCGGTGCAATGCGGGACAACGGCCCCCTCAATTAGCCGGGCGGCCTCCGTCTGATCGGGGAAAGTGAACTCCGGCGGCAGTGACACCATGAGGAACCCGGACTCCAGCCGGCGGCTCCAGTCGCCCAGAAACCGGCGCACCTCCCCGAGGGTGCGGGGGGTCAGCGCGGGGCTCACCTTGTAGCCCCAGGCCTGGAGGGTTTTGCACGACTTCTTCCAGTCGAGCAGCAATGGGTCGATGCGCAACGCCGACTTGAAACGGTCGTGACGACGGAACCCGCGCTCCCAGACCGGCCGCTCCAAGTCGTCAAACGGGGAGTTGGTCATGCAGACCGTCGAGACCCCGGCAAGGTCCAGAACCCGGTCGACATGCCGTCGCGGGTCCTGCGCCGAGAACCACCCCCGGATCTGCCGCAGATCCCGGCGTCGCACGTCAATCCCCAGAGCCTCGAGCGTGGTGAGGACCCCGCGGCATGCCTCCGAGACCGGGGATCGCTCCAAAAACAGCTCCTGCCAGATCCACTCCGCCTGTTCCCGCTTTGAGAGCCTCCAGAAGGCCTCGAACGGAACGGTCAGATACCGGAACGCCTCCGCCACCAGGTAATGATAGACCAGGAGATCGTCGATCCCCGAGAGAAGCAGTTCGCCGAAGGCCGGATCGTAAAGGTGCGTGTGGATGTCCTGAACCGGCGTGGTCGCAATGGCCTTCGCCACCCTGGTGGCCAGGGGCGTGGTGTTGCGTGCCGGACGACGGGTCTGCGGTGCCATGCCAAGGAAATAGCCGAGCCCCCCCCGGGGATCGACAGAATAATTCAATCCCACTTCTGGGTTTCGCTCCCGCCCGGCAGCCGGTAGGGTCGCGCCATGCTCACACCCCTGACCGAGCAACTGGCGCGACGCGAACCCCTCTCCCCGGAGCAGGTTCGTGCGGCTGTGGCGCTGCTGGCGTCAGACCAGCCCTCCCCCCAGGAGAAGGCCGCGTTCCTCACCCGACTCGCGGAAAAGGGGGAGACCACCTCGGAGCTCACCGGGTTCGCGTCAGAGCTTCGGAAGCTCTCGATCCAGCCGGACCTCGACCCAACCCTCCGCTCCCGCGAGATCCTGGATGTCTGTGGAACGGGCGGGGACCGGCTCAACACCTTCAACATCTCCACCACGGTCGCCTTGCTGGCGGCCTCCGGCGGTGTGGTGGTGGCCAAGCACGGGAACCGGGCGATCACCTCCGCATCCGGGAGCGCCGACGTGCTGGAGGCGCTCGGTATCCGCATTGACCTCTCTCCCGCGGAAGCCGCCGCCGCCCTCGCCGAGCACCACTTCGCGTTCCTCTTCGCCCCGAACTATCACCCGGCTTTTCGGAACATCGCCCCGGCGCGGCGGCTCTGTGCCGAGGCAGGCCAGCGAACGATCTTCAACCTGTTGGGCCCGCTTCTGAACCCGGTCCGCCCGACGGTCCAGCTCCTGGGGGTGCCCCGGCCCCAGCTCTGCGAGCCCTTTGCCCACGTCCTCCAGAGTCTCGGAAGCCGCAGGGCGATGGTCGTCTGCGGGTCGGTGGGCGACGCATACCTGGACGAGCTCTCCACCCTCGGGATAAACACCGTGGCGGAGTTTCATCACGACCGTGCGTTCGCCAGTTCGACCTTCTCCCCTCACGACTTCCCGCTTTCCCCCGCCACCCTTCAGGATCTGACGGGCGGGGACCGGCATGTGAACGCGGCGATCGTCACGGCGATTCTCAGCGGAAAAGACCGCGGCCCCCGACGCGAGGCCGTGCTGCTCAACGCCTCTGCAGCCCTGTTTCTCGGTGGGGTCACCCGGTCGATGTCGGAGGGATGGGATCTGGCCGGAAAGCTGATCGATTCCGGGAAGGCGCGCTCCAAGCTCGATGACTTGGTCGCAGCCTCCCGGGGCGGGGGGGCACGGTGAAGGCTTCCCTCCCCCCTCCCCTGCCCCTCCCGTCTCCCGGGGCTGATGGGATGATGGGGGTGAGACCCGGCCGGGTCCTGGCCCTCGCGGGGGTCCTGGCTGCCGGAGTGCTCCTGCTCAAGCTGGTCCCGCCTGGAACCTCCTGGATTTATCCCCCGTGCCTTTTCCACCGCCTGACCCAGCTCCAGTGTCCTGGGTGCGGTGCCACGCGGGCGGTGGCCCTGCTGTTGAAGGGAGATGTGACCGCCGCACTCCGCCATAACGCGATGCTGGTCGTGGCAACCCCTCCACTCCTCTGGTCGGCGGGCCGATCCCTCTGGCCCTGGGTGCAGGGCCAGAAACCACCCGCCACCCGAATCCACCCCGGGATCATTGCTGGAGTCCTCCTTTCCCTGGCCCTCTTCGGCTTGGTCAGAAACCTTCCTTTCGACCTCTGTCGCTGGCTCTCCCCCCCTTAGCCCCGGGCTCGCCATGGGACCTGGCTCCCAGGGGATCGGTCCTTGGGGGCCGTGCCGGTCCGCGGCCCCCAAAATTGATTCTTCCCTCCCTCCGGAGCCCCGCGCTAGACTCCGGAAATGATCTCCTCGCGGCGCTCTGGCTGCGGGGCTGTTTTACCCTGAGAGATGCCATGAGCAATTCAATGCGAGCCGTCGGAGTGGTTCCTCACCGCAAAGAGGTGAGGATGCTGGAGCATCCTAGCCCGTTGATCACGAAACCGAACCAGGTCCGGATCCGGACGCTGGATGTCGGCATCTGCGGAACCGATCGCGAGATCTGCACCTTTGTCTACGGGGCCCCTCCCTCGGGATCGGAATACCTGGTGCTGGGCCATGAGGCCCTGGGCCAGGTGGTGGAGGTGGGCTCCGGCGTAAGCCGCTTCAAGCCGGGCGACTTTGTCGTTCCGAGCGTCCGCCGTCCCTGCCCCGACCTGTCGTGCGTCCCCTGCCGTCAGGACCGCCAGGACTTCTGCTCCACGTGGACCTTCACGGAGCGCGGGATCAACCAGTACCACGGCTACATGACCGAGTACTTCGTGGACGAGGAGAAATACCTCACCTTCGTCCCACCCGAACTCCGCGATGTGGCTGTTCTGGTGGAACCGCTGACGGTCGCCGAGAAGGGGCTCGCCCAGGTCTGGAAAACCCAGCAGCGGCTCCCCTGGGGGAGCGCCAAGCCCGGGGAACCCCGTGGCAAAGGCCTCAACGCCGTGGTGCTCGGGGCCGGCCCCGTGGGGATCCTCGGCGCGATGGCGCTCGTGGTGAACGGATTTAAGACCTACGTGTACTCCCGGTCCAAGAAGCCCAATCCGAAGGCTGCCTTGGTGGAGTCGTTCGGCGTGGAGTACATCTCCTCGGAAGAGGTCAGCGTTGAGCAGCTTGCGGAAAAGGTCGGAAGCATCGACCTCATCTACGAAGCCGTCGGGGTGCCGGGCATCACGTTCGACGTCATGCGGGCCCTCGGAATCAATGGCGTTTACGTCATGACCGGGATCCCTGCCCCGAAAAGCCCCATCCCGGTCGCCGCCAGCCAGATCATGCGGAACATCGTGCTGAAGAATCAGGCGATCGTCGGGACGGTGAACGCCGACGCCGAAGCCTTCTCCTCAGCCATCGCCGACCTCGGTGCCTTCAACAAGCGCTGGCCCACGGCCCTCCGCCAGGTGATCAGCTCCCGGAGCCGGCTGGACAACTATCAGGACCTCCTGGTGGGAAAAGCCACCGGCATCAAGAACGTCATCGCGTTCGACTGACCAGACCGGTCTCACCTCACACCCTCCCCTCTGCTCACCCCAGGGGGTTAGGCCCCGTCCTGCAGCTCACCCCTGCGGTTGGAGGAAACGCTCGTACTGCCCCCAAGAGCCTTTGATGGCATCGGGCTCGACCCCGGGGAACGATTCTTATACAAAAGCCCCCTACCGTGGTGTCGATCAGTTAGGAAATGGCTGACCAGGGCCCCCAGAACATTCGATGGTGCGAGGCGCTGTATGAGGCTCGCGCCCCGGGGCTCATCCTGTACGGGCGCGCCTTGGGGCTGTCGGCAACGGAGTCCGAAGATGTTCTCCAGGAGGTTTTTGTAACATTGCTACAACTCGCCGCCCCCCCGGCCGATCCGGCCGGATATTGCGTCCGGTGCTTTCGCAACCGGGCTCTGAACTACCGGCGGAGTCTCTGGCGACGGGTGGCCCGGGAGTTTGAGTTTCAGCGATGGTTTGAGCCAGCCAGCGGGGAGTCTCCCCGGGAGCAAGCGGCCATGAGATGCCTCGCCGATCTGCCAACAGAGCAGCGGGAGGTGATCGTGCTGAAGATTTGGAACGAGCATACGTTTGATGAGATCGGAGAGCTTCTTGAGATCTCCCCGAACACGGCGGCTGGCCGTTTCCGTTACGGGATCCAGAAACTCCGACACTGCATGAGAGGCAATTATGACGAACGATGGGAATCCACTGGAGGAGTTGTTGCGGACCTGGACGCCGCGTCGCCCCTCGCCGAGAGTTAAGGCTCGGCTCTTTCCGATCGCCACGCCAGCCCCGGAGGCTCCCCTCCCGGGGATCGCGCCCCATTTCCGCTGGGAGTGGCTGGCCCCCGCGACCCTGGCAATGCTGCTGGCGCTCGTCACCCTGGAGCACGGCCCCACCGAGCTCACCCCCGCGCTGATCCCGAGCCTCGCCTTGGCGCAGCCGCAGCTCTCCACCTACATGACGATGCACAGTCCGCACAACGCCCTGGCGCTGAACGACACCAGTTTTTCATCGACAGCAGCGCACCCGGCCCCTTCAACTCCCTCCTCCCAGTTCGGGACCAATACCGTAAGTCCTTAAGCGAATGAGCCAGAACACTCCGAAACCTTCCTCGCAAGGGAAGCCGCAGGGCCCGTCACGTCCGACGGACTCCAAAACCGCCAACCTGCCCCCCATGGCGCCGCCCCCCTCCGCGGAGGGGAGCGCCGCGAAGCCGCCGGGGCTCTTCCGGGGCATCGACTGGCTGGCGTTCCTGGTCACCGCCATCGTGGTGATGATCGGCTATGTCTACACGCTGGCCCCCGACCTCACGCTGCAGGACTCGGGCGAGCTCGCGGTGGCCTCCAAGTACGCCGGGGTTCCCCACCCCCCAGGCTACCCGATCTGGACCCTCTACACCTGGCTCTTCACCCTGCTCCCCATCTCCAACTATGCCTATCGCGTGGGGCTCTCCTCCGCGTTCGCGGGGGCGGTGTCGTGCGGGCTCATTGCGATGATGGTCTCCCGCGGAAGCAGCATGCTCCTGGAGGGGATCGCGACCTTCAAGGCCCTGGAGCGGAAGCTTGAGAACTCGTTTTGTCTCGTCTCCGGGATGGTGGCCGGGATGCTGATGGCGTTCAACGGCTTCATGTGGAGCCAGGCCGTGATCGTCGAGGTCTACACCCTGAGCGTCCTCTCCCTGGCCGGGGTCCTGATCTGCCTGCTTCGCTGGATGCACGCCCCGGTCCAGACCCGCTACCTCTATCTGGCCTTCTTCCTCTTCGGCATCTGCTTCAACAACCACCAGTCGCTCCTCGTGATGGCGATGGGGCTCGAGGTCGGCATCCTGGCCGCATCCCCCCGGATCGGACGCGAGCTCTTCTTCTGGAATGTGATGGTGTTCATCGGCGGACTGATCCTGGCAAGCATGGGCTTCATTCCCACGCTCACGGAGAACCCCCCGGTGATGATCATCTACTGCGGCGTGGGGGTCGGGTCGATCGCGGTCTGGCTCTGGATTGCGGTGATCACCAAGAAGCCCCTTATCGAACTCGTCCGCGATCTCTCCCTGGTCGTCTGGATCGGATGCCTCGGGCTGATCTTGGGGAAGATCACCAACTACCTGGAATTCTTCGACGGCAACCCGCAGCGTTTCCTCCTCGTCTGCTTTGCCTTCGTGGCGACCTTCTCAACCTTCGCCGCGCTGACCTTTTTCCCGAAGCTGGTGGGGGTGCCGGCGCTTGGCAAGGAGTGGTGGAACGCCCTGGCCTGCGGGATCACCTGGGGGCTCGGGGCCGCCTGCTACATCTACATGCCGCTCGCCAGCATGTCGAACCCGCCGCTCAACTGGGGCTATCCCCGCACCGTGACCGGATTCGTCCACGCGTTCACCCGGGGCCAGTATGAGCGGATCCATCCCACCACCGACTCCCCCACGTTCCTCAAGCAGATCTACTACACCCTGATCGACGGCACGCTCACCGAGTTCAACGTGATGTGCGTGGTCATCGGCCTCGTCATCAGCCTTTGGTGGGTGTTCCGCCAGCCGTGGAAAAGTTCCGCAAAAACCTGGATCATCGCCGGCTACGTCGGCTGCATCGGCCTTCTGGTCGGGTTGCTGAATCCGGATCTCGGCATCTGGGTGACCAACCACAACCTGACCGCCGCCTGGATGCTCCTGCTCACGGCGGTGTATGTCTGCCTGGCCCCGCTGTTCACCCTCCTGATCAACCCGACGTTCCTTTTCTGGAAGGAGATGCAGAAGCGGGAGCGCGCGTGGATCGTCGGGCTTACCGCCCTCTACTTTTGCCTAGGCCCGTTCCTCATGCTGCTCCTCAACCCGGCTCCCGACCGCCAGGCCCAGGAGCTGAACAAGGTGTTTTTCACCGCCTCCCAGGTGTTGATCTCGATGGGCATCGGGTACGGCATCACGCTGCTGCTGGCCCTCATGACCCAGTTCTACCACCAGGTGCGCCTGCCCCTGCTCATGGGCTTCGGGTCGATGCTCGTGATCGCGGCGTACGCCCTCCTCGTGGAGTTCCAGAACTCGGCCTACGGGCTGCATCACTTCATCGGAATCTACGGGGTCGCGCTCACGGGGGCCGCCGCGGCCCTCATCCTGCTGAACCGGGAGGTCGCCCCGGTGAAGGCGTTTCTCCTGGTCCTGCTGCTCTCCCCGGGGTACTCGGTCCTGTCGCACTGGGAGAACAACGAGCAGCGGGGGCATCTCTTCGGGTACTGGTTCGGCCACGACATGTTCACCCCGCCGTTCAAGGGGAAGGACAGCAAGCCGCTCTACCCCGAGATGGACCGCCATACGGTGCTGTTCGGCGGCACGGATCCGGGTCGTTTCAACCCGACCTACATGATCTTCTGCGAGAGTTTCCTCGAGGCGGACAAGAAGCCCCATGACCCCCAGTTTGACCGGCGGGATGTCTACCTCATCACCCAGAACGCCCTGGCCGACGGCACCTACCTCCAGTACATCCGGGCCCACTACAACCGGAGCACCCAGCCTGACCCGCCCTTCTTCTCCGAGCTGATGCGCGGGACGAAGGAGCAGAGCGCCAACTACGAGACCAACCTGCTCGCCCGGCTCGTGGAACCGTTCGACCGGTTCTTCCTGAAGCTGGGGGACAACATCGAGAAGGAGCGGCGGGCCGGCTCCTCCCTCTTCAGGCCGGAGCACTTCACGGACGCCCGCAGCCTGGCCGCCCGGCTCAAGGCTGGGGCGGATCCGCTTTCGAAGTTCCTCTTCGGATCCCTCTCCGCGGAGACGCAATCGGCGCTCGGGGGGGATCCCACCAGCCCCTCTGCGCGGGGCGCCCTGGCGCGCGACCTGAACCGGTTGCTGGAGGCAGGGCCCCTCTGGGACCCGGCCCGGTTCGCCGGAGTCCAGCTCTCGCAGCATGTGAAGTGGTTCGTCGAGGAGGCCCCCCAGAGCCACACGCGCATCCGGCTCAACCGCCTGCTGCTCGAGGAGGCGTACCCCAAGGAGATCGCCCGAAGCCTGGGCGGGGTTTATCCAGATCGGGAGATCAAGACCCCCTCGAACGACGACTCGCAGCGGTGCTTCAACGACTACATCAGCGACGCCAACAAACGGCTCGACCATGACATGCGGAACCCGAATGCCCCGCGCCAGATCCGGCCCGGCGAGGATGTCCGCATCGTGGGCGGCCGCGTGCAGGTGTCGGGCCAGCTCGCCGTGATGAGCATCAACGGCCTCCTCACCAAGGTCATCTTCGACGCCAATCCGCACCACGAATTCTACGTCGAGGAGAGTTTCCCCCTCGACTGGATGTACCCCTACCTCACCCCGTACGGCATCATCATGAAGATCAACCGTGAGCCCGTGCCCGAGCTCACCCAGGAGATCGTCGACCGGGATCATGAATTCTGGGGGCAGTATTCCGACCGGTTGATCGGCAACTGGATCACCCATGAAACCACCATCGCGCAGATCTGCGAGTTCGCGGAGCGGGTGTACCTGAAGCGGGACTTCCACAACTTCAAGGGAGACCGGGCCTTTGTACGCGACAACGACGCGCAGAAGGCGTTCTCGAAGCTCCGAAGTTCGATTGGCGGCCTCTATGCCAACCGGCTTCAGGTGACCCGCAATCCGACCGAGCAGCAACGCCTGCTCAAGGAGGCGGAGTTCGCCTTCAAGCAATCGTTTGCCTACTGCCCCTACAGCCCGGAGGCGGTGTTTCGGTACATCAACATCCTCGTCACCCTCAACCGATTCGACGACGCGCTGCTGCTATCGCGCACGGCGCTCAAGTTCGATCCGGCCAACGGTCAGCTCAAGGGGTTGATCGACGAGCTTGCCCGGATGCGCCCCCAGTCCTCGGCGGCGGCCCCCGCAGGGGCCGGAGCCGGGCAGGCGCCGGCGGCGGCCGCCCTCCCGGCGGGGCTGCAGCACATCCAGGATGTCTACCAGAGGGCGAGCTCGTTTCTCGCGTCGAAGCAGACCAACGAGGCTCTTGCCCTCGTGGACGACCTCCTGACCAACAACGCCTCGGACGCCAACGCCATGCTGGCGGCGGCCCAACTCTACAACCAGACGTACCAGTTTCCGAAGGCCGAGACGGCCCTGAGCCGTTACGCCACCCTCATGGGGGAACAACCCGAGGCCTGGTTTGACCTTGCCGCCATGCAGGCGCTTCTCAACAAGCCGGCCGAAGCGATCGCCTCGCTCCGAAATTCGCTGGTCTACGATGCCAAGCGCCGGGCTTCCGCCCCCCCCGGAGCCCCCGCCTCACCCCATAACCTCCTGGAATACGCCAAGGCCGACCCTCGATTCGCCGCGATCCGCGAAACTCCCGAGTTTCAGGCGATGCTCAAAGCAGTGGCCCCCCCCGCCGCCCCAGCGGCGAAATAGGACCGGCTGGCTTGCATTTGGAGTCAGGCGCCCCTATCTTTCCAAGACCCTCGAGTCGCCCCGCAGGCGGAATTCTCTGCGCTGTGAGGAGGCCTTGGGCTCACTCGTACGGCTGAGCCATGAACATCCTCTCGTCCCCAACCCAACGGCTCGTACTGCTGGCGTTCCTTTCCACCACGCTCGCCGGACGGGGTCTCGCCCTGCCGACCGGTTCCACCAACGCTCCCGCAACAGCACCGGTTTCGGAGGCTGCTGCGGCCACCTCCTCTGCTTCATCGTTCCCGGCCTCGGTTGCCGAAATTGTGAAGATGCACCAGGCGGGGGTGAGCCCGGACGTTATCCAGGCATTTGTTGAACGATCCGCGCAAACCTACCCCCTCGGCGCGGACGACCTGATCCAGCTCAGTTCCCTGGGGCTTCCCGCGCCGGTCCTCAGCGCCATGCTCCAACGGCCTGGATCCGCATCCGCACCGCCGACTCCCCAGACCCCGCCCGCATCGGCCCCCATCCAGGTCACCCCGACCTATGTCAGCCCGCCTGCGACCGTCCCCTATTACAACACCACTCCGGCGACGAGCGTGATCTACTACGACACCTACCCGGTGCGGACCTATGTCCCGTACTGGCCCCCCTCCCTGGTTTACTACTGGGGGGGTGGTTACCGCTCGCATGCCTACTCGTACTGGCACGGTGGGGGGTATGCCGCCGTCCATGGCGCCCCGTGCATCACCCCCCGGCCGGCCTCGTTTGCAGCGGCCCACTACACAACCACACCCCGGGTGATCAGCACCCAGCCGGCACTTGCCCGCACCCCTGTCGTCGCCCACGGGAGCCGGGCTCACGGTCGCCGGTAGACACGGATCTGGACCTTCGCGGGCTCCCGCCTCAGGACAGGCGCGGGGGGAGCCCCTTTCCATTCCTCGACGTTGCCACCTGCCCGCACCTCTGGCATGCTCGCACCCGTTCACCCTGATTCGCTTATGAAACACCTAATCCTGCTCGCCAGCCTCCTCTTCCTTTCCACCGCCGCCCCAACGCCCCTCTCGGCTGCGGGTGCCCGTCCCCTCTTCGATGGGAAGTCCCTGAAGGGCTGGGAGGGAGACACCGACCATTGGTTCAGAGTCGAGTCTGGGTCGATCGTCTGCGGATCGTTGAAGGTCACGGTGCCGGAGAATAACTTCTTGGCGACCACACGCGACTACACCAACTTCGTGCTCCGGGTGAAATTCCGGCTTATTGGAACCAACGGATTCATCAACTCCGGGGTCCAGATCCGGAGCCAGCGTGTGCCGAAGAGCACCGAGATGTCCGGGTATCAGTGCGACTTGGGGGACCCCACCTGGTGGGGGAGCGTGTACGACGAGTCCAGGCGCAACAAGCTCATGGCCCAGAGCGACATGGCCGCCATCAACAAGGTGCTCAAACGGGGCGACTGGAACGACTATTTGATTCGTGCCGAGGGACGCCGCATCCGCACCTGGATCAACGGGGTCCAGGGTGTCGACTACACCGAGCAGGATGCCACCCTACCCCAGTGGGGAAAGATCGGCCTCCAGATCCACGGCGGCGGCAAAGCGGAGGCCTGGTTCAAGGAGCTTCACATCGAGGAACTCCCCGCCTCGACCCCCTGACCGTTTTCCCAAACGTTTTTGAATCCGCGGGTTGCCGAGCGCGTCAAGATGGCACGGCACTCTGCAGCAACAGGGTTTGATCCCCCTGACTCCGCCTTCGTTGGCGGGGAGAACCACGGCGTGGTTTTGCCCGGGAAATGCCTTTTTGGTGGCGCTGAGGGCTGAAGTCGACGCCACAACCGACGACGCACGAATGAAAATTGCTCTGACGATCCTTCTGGTGGGCGGTCTGGCAGCCGGGGGGTTCTACTTTTATCGCGGCAAGCAGCCGGCGACCCCGGCAGCGGTTGCCGAGGCCCACGAGCGCCCGACCACGGCCGCCGTGGAGTCACGGAACATCCGCTTCACCGTGAGTGCGGCAGGCGAGATCACACCCGCCGAGCAGGTGAGCGTCCGCCCGGAGATCAACGGGAAGATCGCCACCCTGACCGTCGACATCGGAGACTCGGTGAAGAAGGGGACGGTTCTGTTCTCCCTGGATGACCGTGACCTTCAGATCGAAAAGGAGGGGCAGGACAAGGAGATCGATCGAGCCCGGGTTCAAATGGACCAGGCCGAACGAAACTACCTTCGCAACAAGCAGCTGTTCGAGGAGAAGCTGGTCTCCCAGGAGGTCTATGAGGATGTTCGTACCCAGTATGAGCTCTCCAAGAACACCCTCTCCAAGGCAGAGAAGTCCCTTGAGTTGGTGCTGGATCGCCTGAAGAAGACCCGGATTGTCGCCCCGTTTGACTGTACGGTCCTCACGCGCCCCGTCAGCGTGGGGCAGGCAGTCTCAGGAAGCGGGGGGTTCAACAGCGGAACCGAAGTGCTCACCATTGCCGACCTCAACCAACTGATCATCAACGCCCACATCAACCAGGCGGACATCACGCGCTTGAAAGTCGACCAGGAGGTGGAAGTCGCGGTCGAAGCGATTCCGGGCCTCAAGGTCTCAGGCCGGGTGGAGCGCATCGCCCCGCAGGCGATCATCAAGAACAACATCAAGGGATTTTCGGCGCGCATCCTCCTCACGAATGTCGATCCAAGGATCCGGCCGAGCATGACGGCGAACATCAAGATTCCGGTCGCCTCGGCTGAGAACGTCCTCTCGATCCCCCTGGCCTCCATCTTCACAGAGCTCAACCCTGCAACGCAGCAGATGGAGCGGTTTGTCTACGTGAAAACCGAGTCCGGTTTCGAGCATCGCACGGTGCAGGTTGGGGTTGCTGATTACTTTTACGCCGAGATCCAGAACGGGCTCGCTGCGGGAGACGCCGTTTCCCTGGAGGAGCCGAAGGAGGAGGCTGAGAAGCGGGCCAAAGGACGGACCGCCTCCGTAACGCCCGGTGCAGCCCCGGCCGCACCGGCCCCTGGCATCAAGAACTCGCCGAGCGCCCCGGTTCCGACCCCCGGCACGAACGCCCCCCGGGCGGGGACCTCTGCCCTTCGGTCGACCGCCGCCGGTTCCTAACGAGGCTCTCAGGCCCATTGCCTTACCCCCGACACACCCCGAGGACCTCCCCATGGCACTCGTCGAGCTACGGAACGTCAGCAAGATCTATCACCTGGGTGGGGAAACCATCAAGGCACTCGACGACGTCTCGCTCGACATCGATGGAGGGGAGTTCGTCTCCGTCATCGGCCCTTCCGGGAGCGGCAAATCGACGCTGATGCACATCCTCGGTTGCCTGGATTCCCCGACCCACGGAAGCATCAACCTGGATGGCCAGATGATCCAGACCGCCACGGCCCGCCAGCTGGCCCAGATCCGGAACCGGAAAATCGGCTTCGTGTTTCAGTTCTTCAATCTCCTTCCCAAGTTGAACGTGCTCCAGAACGTTGAGCTGCCCATGGTCTACAGCGGCATCTCCGGGCGTGAGCGTCGGGATCGTTCGATGGAAGTCCTGAAGCTTGTCGGACTGGAAAACCGCTCCCGACACCGCCCCAGCCAGCTCTCCGGCGGACAGCAGCAGCGGGTGGCCATTGCCCGCGCGCTGGTCAACAAGCCGCGCATTGTTTTCGCCGATGAGCCGACGGGCAATCTCGACAGCAACACCGGGGAGGCGATCCTGGAGCTGTTCCGAAACCTGAGCCGCGAGGGGCACACCATCATCCTGGTGACGCACGACCCCGAGATCGCGGCAGTCACCCACCGCCGGATCGAGATTCGCGACGGCAAGGTGGCCAAGACCCTCGACCCGAAGCTCGCAGGCCTGGACCGTCGGCCCGGAGGCCCCCCCTCCCCCTCCCCGGCATGAATCTGCTCAACACCATCCTCTCGGGGTTTCGGGAGATCTGGACCCACAAGTTCAGGTCCCTCCTGACCATGCTGGGGATCATCCTCGGGGTCTCAGCCCTGGTCGGCATGTCCGCCCTGGTGAAGGGAATGGAGAACGGGACCCGGGAGGCCCTCATTGCAGCCGGGGGCCTTGAGAAGATCCGGATCGAGCCCCAGTACGAGCTCCCCGTCTACCAGCGTCACCTCACCGACCAGATTCAGGGGCTCACAATGGACGATGTCTACGCCCTGCGCGACGGTGCCCCGCTCGTCACCCGCATCACGCCCGCCGTCGAGCAGATGCGCTGGCGGGAGCCCATGACCGTCACCCGCGCCGGCAAGAGTACCGAACCGTTCCTCGTTTCGGGGAGCTGGCCTGAAACCCTCGAGATCAACGAACACCACCTGGCGCATGGGCGGATGTTCAACGATCTCGACGCGGAGAACGCGAGCAGCGTCTGTGTGATCGGCACCGGGATCCGGGACGATCTCTTCGGGTCCCCGGAGGATGTGGGGGAGGAAATCATCCCCCTGGGTGAAAGCATCAACATCAACGGGCTCCCGTTCACGATCATCGGGCTTCTCGACCAGTACGAGAGCGAAAGCGCCCGCAAGGAGCGCGAGTATCGGAAGCTTCATCCCGAGGAGTTCCAGAAAAGCGGTCCCACCCGGAGCCGGGGATGGGGCGGGGGCAAGGGGGGGCACTGGATCTTCCGGATGAAGAACAACACCATCTTCATGCCGTTGAACACCATGACCGTGAAGTTCCGCGGCATGGTCGCCGGCACCACCGATGGTGGCACGGTGAAGCTCTCGAATCTCATCATGAAGATCCCGAGCGTCGAACAGCTGGAACCCGCCCTCCAGCAGGTTCGCAACATCCTGATGCAGACCCACCGCGGAATTGAGGACTTCACCTTCCGGACCCAGGAGGACTGGGCCCAGGAGATCACCACCGTGATTCGCAACGCCCGGCTCAGCGGCGGGGTGATTTCCGGAATCTGCCTGCTCGTCGGCGGCATCGGCATCATGAACATCATGCTCGCCAGCATCTCCGAGCGGGTCCGGGAGATCGGCATTCGAAAGGCCGTCGGGGCTTCCACGATCGATGTCTTCATCCAAATCCTGGTGGAGAGCACCGTGATCGCCATGGTTGGGGGAGTCGCCGGCATCGCCACCTCCTACGCGCTGGTCGAAATGATCGCCCTCTTCACCCCGACCGACAACACCCCCGTGATCACGCTCGGCGCGATCGGGCTGGCCTTTGGCTTCAGCGTCGTTGTGGGGATCCTGGCCGGCCTCTACCCGGCAATCCGCGCCTCGCGCCTCCACCCCATCCAGGCCCTCCGGTATGACTAGCCCCGGGAGACCCGCCCGCGAACGCCTCCCATGACCCTCTCGAACACCATTCTCGTCGGGTTCAAGGAGATCTGGACCCACAAGTTCCGGTCGATCCTGACCATGCTCGGGATCGTCCTCGGGGTCGCCAGCCTCGTCGCCATGGCAGCGATGGTCAAGGGGATGGAAAACGGGATGAAGGAGGCGATGATCGCCATGGGAGGCCTGGACAAGGTCCTCGTGGAGGAACAGAAGGTTCCGGTCTTCCAAAACCACCTGCGCGACATGGCCCCCGGACGGACAATCCAAGATGTGTACGCCCTCCGCCAGAGCGCCCCGCTGCTCCGGGTGGTCTCCCCCCAGATGGGCCTGGACCGCGTGCTGGTCTCCCGCGCCGGGAAGACGTTCCGCCCCTCGGAGGTCGTCGGAGTCTGGCCTGCCGTCCTTGAGATGAACCTCTACGACCTCGAGCACGGGCGCTTCTTCAACGACCTGGACGAGGAGCGGGCACACGCCGTCTGCGTGATCGGTACCGGCGTCCGCGATGAGCTGTTTGGCTCACCCACAGAAACCGGACGGGAAATCATCCCGATCGGCGAGGAGATCCGGATCAATGACCAGCCGTTTACCATCGTCGGCATGTTCAAGCACTACGAGAGTGAGATGGATCGGAAGCTCCGCCTCGAAGGCATGGCCCAGGCCGCCACCAACAACGTCTCGGGGCCAACCCGCCAGCGAGGCTGGGGACGGAAAGGATGGAATGCCTTCTGGCGGAAAAACAACGTTGTCTACACCCCCCTCAACACGATGTGGGTCCGGTTCCGCGCCAGCACCGGAACCAACAACGTCCCCGACCCCACCTTGAGCAATATCGACATCAAGGTCGCCAGCCTCGAACAACTCGAACCCGCCCTCCAACAGGCACGAAATGTACTCATGGTTCAGCACAAAGGGATCGAGGACTTCAGTTTTCGGACACAGGAAAACCAGATCGAGGACATCAACAAGCGAATCAAGAACATGCGACTCAGCGGCGGGATTATCGCCGGCCTGAGCCTTCTGGTCGGCGGCATCGGGATCATGAACATCATGCTCGCGAGCATCAACGAACGGATCCGGGAAATCGGAATCTGCAAGGCCATCGGCGCGACCGGCCCCGCCATCTTCACCCAGATCCTGGTCGAGAGCATCGTGATTTCCATCCTGGGTGCCCTGCTCGGCCTCGCCGCCTCCAAAGGTCTGGTCATCCTCCTCGGGGAACTCTCCCCCACGCAGAACTCCCCCGTTCTCCAACCCAACATCATGATCGTGGCGGTGCTGTTCAGCGCCGCCGTCGGAATGGCCGCCGGGATCTTCCCCGCCGTCAAGGCCGCCCGCCTTAATCCGATTGCAGCCCTCCGATACGAGTAAACGCCCCCCCCAGCCACCTGCGGGAACCCCATCCCCCTCCGCCAGAGCCTGATCGGTGCGAATCGGACGCCGTCCGTTCGTAACATAAGGCCTTAAAAGCATCTAAACTCTAGACGGAATCTGTCGATTTCAAAGGGAGCGCGGGAAGCATCCATGAGCCCTTGGGCGATACCCAAGGCGATGCGGCCCAAATCCCTCCGACGGCACGCGGACAGGAGTCCCGAGTCCGCCGGGAGGGTGGATGACGATTTTGTAAATGACCATATGAGTGAAGAGCTGTTCAAGCGTCTGAAAGCCTCGAAAAGCCTGCCGAGCCCGCCAGGGGTGGCCCTGCGGGTCCTTGAGCTGGCGAGATCAGATGACGCTTCGCTTGAGGATCTGCAAAAGACCATCAGCAGCGATCCCGCCCTGAGCAGCAAGATTCTGAAGTTCGTGAACTCCCCGGCTGCCGGGCTCGGACGATCGACCGCCTCCCTCGAGGAGGCTGTGAACCACATTGGCCTGCGAGGCGTGCAGCTGATGGCCCTCTCCTTCTCGCTGGTCAGCTCGGGCAAATCGACCGCCGGCAAGTCGGCCAGCTTCGACTACGACCGATTCTGGTCCCGCTCCCTCGCCTGCGCCGTCGCA
>DMJJ01000148.1 GCA_003452185.1 Verrucomicrobiales bacterium
CCCCTCCCGCGCGGTCACCCGCCCAGGGCCGTGAAGAGCTGTCGCACCTCGGCCGCCACCTGGTCGGGTGTGTTGAGGGTCTGCGCCACCTCCTGGCGCACCGCCTCGCGGAATCGCCGTCGCATGCGGTGGACCGCCACCTTCACCGCCCCATCGCTCATCCCGAGGGCCACCGCCACGGCGGTCTGATCCCCGTGCGCCGCATCCCCGGTGAGCCACGGCTTCAGGGCTTGGAAATCCGCACCCCGGCCCGCCTCCTTCCACTCCCCCTCCACCCTCGTCAGGGCCCGCTCCAGCACGGTCAACGCCCATTGCCGGTCGAAGTACTCATCCGGCGGGAGGCTGTTCGGGTCGGGCAGGGAGAGGCCCGGCTCGCTGTCGGTTCCGGAGTCGAGGGGGACGGAAATCGTGCCACCTCCCCGCTTGCGCCTCTGTTCGTGCTCCCGGGCGCGGGCGAGAAAGTGCTTCAGCGCCCCGAGAAGGTAACTTCGGAAGCGCCCCCGGTCCCGCTCGACACCCTCGAGCGCGTTGCGTTCCAGAATATGCGCGAAGAAGGAGTGCGCCTCATCGCGGGCCAGATCCTCCCCGGCTCCCCCGCGACGCAGGAACGCCACGACCGGGGCGTAGTACGCCTGGCAGAGCTCGCTCAGGGCCGCACGCGACTCCGGCGAGCTCCCCCGCGCCTCCAGCACCCGGGTCCAGTGGGTGGTGACAAAGGAGCTTCCGCCGGGGGGCGACGGCCTCTCTGGATCGCTAGTTTCCATCCCTCCCCTGGCGTTGCCCCTGCGGGGCGTTGTCCGGAGCCGACGGGCCGGCGGCGACGTTCCTCACCCCCTCCTCCACGGAGCCGCGCAGCTCCGGCACATCGATCACCTCGAGGGCCTGGTCCCGGATGGCTTCCGCCTCCCCCTTGCGCCCCACCCCGATGAGGATTTCGACGAGGTCCCGAACCTCCCTGACGAAGGCCCGCTCCCGATCCCTGCGCATCGCGGGACGACTCACCGAGGGGGATCGATCCGACAGCTCCCCGAAGCGACGCCACTTCTCGCGCGAGGATTCGAACCGTTCCTGAAAGCTCGGGATCTGCGCGGCGCAGAGCGCGTATTCCTTCCGTTCCACCAGGAGCTCCTCCACCACCCGGTAGCACTGCCGGGCCAGGGCGCGATCCCGGCGCAGGATCGATTTGTAGAGGGCCACGCTCTCCGGCTGCCGCCCGAGCGCGGCGTTGAGGGCGTTCACCTCCAGGAAGAGGTCGAAGTAGCCTCCCCCGTCCGAAAACTCCCGCGTTCCACGGTCGCGGAGCTCCTCCAGGGCCTGTTTCGCCCTGGGATACCGGCGGGCCAGCTCCACCCATTGCGAGAGCGCGAAGGAGAGCCGCACCCCGACCTGCGCCGGATCCACCTCCAGCGCGTGGGCGTGGTACCATTGCAGCCGTTGCAGCGCCTCCTCGAAGCGTCCTCTCGCGGCCAGCTCGGAGGCCTCGCGACGAATCCCATCGAGATCCTGGCTTCCCCGGGGAGCCGGCTCCGGGGCCCACGCGACCGGCCCACCCTCCGCGAGCGCGGGGGGTGGGGGGGCGGCCTGGGGCGACAGGAGGAGCGGCCGCGTGCGATGCCCGGGACGGAGCGAGACATGCTGGAAGGTCACCGCGGTCCCCCGACGCTGCTCCACCCGGAACTCCGCCACTTGGTCGAGTCCCAGCGTTCGTTCCGTCACCACCCTCGCCGCCGATCCGCCGAACCACCCCTTCACGCGTCGATTTCCCCCCGGGGCTCCGCTTTCCACCCGTTCCTCGCTCTGCCAGGCGGGGTGCTCCACCCCGGACCGGTCGACGGCCACCACCCGCCACTCCGTGGCGAAGGGGAGGGGAGGGAGATTGCGAATCTCCAGCACGATCGCGCCATCCCCCCCGCTCGACCAGGTCCAATCCCCCCGTCCGGGGGAGGAGCCGAAACGGCCCAGCCACCCCGTCCGCTGCACGGAGAGAGGGCTCCACGGCCCGATGCCAACCCAGAAGGTCGGGGCGAACTCGGTCTCGCCCGACGAGGCGGAGAGGCAGACGACGGTTCCCTCCACGCTTCGATCCCCGGGCATGTAGTTATGGGGGTGGATCAGGCTGATCCCGCTTCCAAACCCCCGTTCCGGCTCGGTGTTCGAGGCCCGCACCAGGAGCTGATACCCCGTCGCCCCCGGGGGCACGGGCTCCTGCACTTCGGAGCTCAGGCTCCCCGGGAGGGGGGAAGGATTCCCCGAGGGGGTCCACCAGGGGGCGTCGGTGTCGCCGGCGGTTGACTTCCCGGGGTAGGCCCGCACCGCGACGAGCTCGAGGGTTCCCCCCGGGAAGGAGGCCCTGAGGGTCGATCCGCCGGGGGGAGTCGATTCCTGGAGGAGGACGCCCATCGACGCGGGGGGCTCGGTCAGCGATCCGCGGAGCGACCACCGGAGGGCGAGCACCAGCAGGAGGCCGACGAGGGTGGCGCTCCCGAGGGCGACGCCGATCCAGGCGGGGGATTTCCAACCCCTCTGCCGGTTTCCGCTCGAGGGCCGGGGGGGTGGGGCGGCCTCGGCGGTGCGTGGGGGGATCGATTCGATCTGGGTTCGTACTTCGCCGGCGCTCCCCTGGCGACGTTCCCGTTCCCGCTCCAGCGCCTGGCCCACGATCGCGTCCATGCGGGGGTCGCTCGGGCACTTTTCCGACGGGGGGCGGAACTCCCCGGCCGGCAGCTCCCCGGTCAGCAGCTCGTAGAAGACGACGCCCAGCGAATAGATATCGGCGCGATGGTCGACTCCGTCGGGACGCTCCCGCTGTTCGGGGGCCATGTATTGGGGTGTGCCGAGGGAGGCCCCGGCCTGGGTGAGCGAGGGGTCCCCGTCCGGAGGGACTCCGGGGGTGGAAGCGCCGTCGGCCGCCTGGCCGGTCATCTTCCCGACCCCGAAGTCGGCGAGCTTCACCCGGCCCCGGACGTCGAGCAGGATGTTCTCCGGTTTGACGTCCCGGTGGAGGACTCCCTCGTCGTGGGCGAACTGGAGTGCGTCGCAGATGCGCGGGATGATGTTGAGGGCCTGGGCGGGGGTGAACCGGCTGGTTCGCATGGCCTGGCGCAGGTTGACGCCGTCGACATATTCCATCAGGAGGTAGAAGAACTCCCCCGACTGTCCCGAGTCGTAGACGGTGACGATGTTGGGGTGGTGGAGGCGTGCGAGCATCCGGCCCTCGCGTTCGAATCGTTCAGCGAACGCCGGGTCCTGGGCGGCGAGGGAGGCTGGCAGGACCTTCAGGGCGACCAGGCGATTCAGCTTGGGTTGCCGCGCCTTGAAGACCGCCCCCATCCCTCCGGCACCGATCAGGGCCAGGACCTCGAGATTTGGGAATGCGGCGGCCACCTGTTCGACCGAGGGGGGGGAGGCGCGCAACCCGGAGGCTGGTTCTGTCGGGGTCAGGACCCCTGCCATGAGGCAGCGGGGGCAGAGCCCCCCTGAGGTTGCGTCGTCGAGAGGGGCCGTGCAGGAGGGGCACCGGGCGGAGTTAGAGTTCATGCCATTGGGTACCTGCTGTATTGCCATCCGATGGTTACACGAAACCGGGAGGGTCGTGCGACCGAATTGTCATCCCAGGTAGCGGGGATCGTAAG